>DATGZW010000334.1:0-7999 GCA_035297005.1 Patescibacteria group bacterium | reverse complement strand
GCAAACGCTGTTGGTCGAGTTGACGGATGGCCTCCGCCGAGGGCGCCCCGCTCCACTCGACGCGGATTCCAGCGGATTCGAACAGCATCTCGGCGCGGCGGCGGCGCGACAACGGCACCAGCAGCACGCTGATGCCCTTGCGCCCGGCGCGGCCCGTGCGTCCGCTGCGATGCTGCAAGGTTTCAGCGTTGCGCGGCATGTCGGCATGGATGACCAGCCCCAGACCGGGAAGATCGATGCCGCGCGCCGCCACATCGGTGGCCACGCAGACCCGCGCCCGCCCGTCGCGCAAGGCCTGAAGGGCGTGGTTGCGTTCGCTCTGGCTCAGCTCGCCGGATAAGGCGACCACCCCGAAGCCGCGCTCCAGCAGAATGGCCTGCAAGTGGCGCACCGTCTCGCGGGTGTTGCAGAACACCAGGGCGGTGGGCGATTCGAAGAAGCGCAGCAGATTGACCACCGCATGCTCGACCTCGTTGGGGGCGATGCGCACCACGCGGTATTCGATGTCGGCATGCCCCTGCGGCCCCGCCGACAGGGCGATGCGCCAGGCGTCGCGCTGATAGCGCTTGGCCAAGGTGATGATGGCCTTGGGCAGCGTCGCCGAGAACAACAGGGTCCGCCGTTCCTGCGGCGTGGCTTCAAGGATGAACTCGATATCCTCGCGGAAGCCGAGGTCAAGCATCTCGTCGGCCTCGTCGAGCACCACCACTTTCAGCTTGGTGACATTCAAGCCGCCCCGCTCCAGATGATCGCGCAGGCGGCCCGGAGTGCCGACGACGATATGCGCCCCCTTGTTGAGCATCCGCAACTCGGCCCGAGGGTCCATGCCGCCGACACAGGACACCACCCGCCCGCCCGCCTTGCCATAAAGCCAGGTCAACTCCGCATGGACTTGCAGGGCCAATTCGCGGGTCGGGGCGACCACCAGGGCCAAAGGCTCACCCGCCGGCTCCAGAATCTCCTCATCGCCCAACAGGTTCACCGCCATGGCCATGCCATAGGCGACCGTCTTACCTGAACCGGTCTGCGCCGACACCAAAAGATCGCGGGTCTCGGCCCGCAAGTCCATCACCGCCGACTGGACCGCCGTCAAATCGGTATAGGCGCGCTCGGCCAGGGCTCGGGCGAGAGGATGACTCGAAGCGAAATGGTCCATGTTCGATACCACACTGCCTTGGGTTGGTGAGCCGGACGGCGCAACTATAGCCCCGTCTGCGCCCACCGGGAAACCTCGGGGGCTAAAGGGGGACTTCCGGGGGACTCGGAAAAGCAAAAGGCCCAGTCCGGAGACTGGGCCTTAATAAAGCGTTGGTACGCTTCAGTATCTTGGTGGGCGCTGTAGGATTCGAACCTACGACCCGCTGATTAAGAGTCAGCTGCTCTACCAACTGAGCTAAGCGCCCGCAACCGCGAGGCCGGTTATGTACCAAGGGCTGGCCTCGCTGTCTAATACTATTTTCAAATTCGACCGATTTTTTTCTCAAACATCATCCGAAGCGCCACGCCGACCGATCTGCACATCACGGTGGATATAGACGCTCATGATGACGCCGAAGCCGAACAGCAAGGTCAACATGGCGGTGCCGCCATAGGAAATCAACGGCAGCGGCACGCCCACCACCGGAACCAGCCCCATCACCATGGCGATGTTGATGAAGACATAAAGGAAGAAGGTGGTGGTCAGCCCCAGCCCGACCAGACGGCCATACTGACTGCGGCTGCGCAGGCTCATCCCATAGCCGAAGACCAGGATCAGCGTGTACATGGCCACCAGCACCACGCCGCCGACCATGCCCCATTCCTCGGCCAGCATGGTGAAGATGAAGTCGGTCTGCTTTTCCGGCAGGAAGTTCAGATGGCTTTGCGTGCCCAGCATGAAGCCCTTGCCGAACACCCCACCCGAGCCCAAGGCGATCTTGGATTGCAGGATATGATAGCCCGACCCCAGCGGATCGTTCTCGGGGTTCATGAAGGTGATGATGCGCTGACGCTGGTATTCGCGCATGAACTGCCACGCCACCGGCACCGCACCGGCGGCGCTGGCGATCAGCACGGCAAATTTCCACATGCGCACGCCGGCCAGAAAGAACATCGCCCCGCTGGCCAGGGTCAGCATCATCGCCGTGCCCAAATCAGGCTGCTTGAGCACGAAGGCGACCGGCGCCAGCACCATGATCAGCGGCGGGATCAGGAACAGCGGGCGGCCGACATCCTGATAGCTGGCCCCATGGAAATAGCGGGCCAGGGCCAGAACCATGGTGATCTTCATGATTTCGGATGGTTGCAACTGAATGAAGCCCAGATCGATCCAGCGCTGAGCGCCCATGCCGATCGAGCCTCGGACCTCCACCGCGATTAGCAGCACCAGCGCCACCGTGTACAGCGTGTAGGACCATCGCATCCACGCCCGCACATCGACCATCGACACCGACAGCATGACCGCCATGCCGACCAGGAAGCGCATCATCTGGCGCGAAGCCCAGGGGTCGATGGCGCCGTTGGCGGCGGAATACAACGTCAGAAAACCGAACGAGCAAACCAGCGTGACCAGCAGCACGAACGACCAACTGACATGCCATAGCTTCTCGCGCAGGGTCATTTCCGAGCGACTGAAGCGGAAATGCATATGCCGCGACATCATCCGTGCTCCGCGTGATCGTGATCATGGTCGTGATGATCGTGCCCGAAGGATGCCGCCGGCGGCGTCCACAGGCTGGCGCTGCGCAAGGGATCGCGCTTTTGCACCTCGATCAGAATATCACGGGCAATCGGTGCCGCCACCCCCGAGCCGCCGCCGCCATGTTCGACGGTGACGCAGCAGGCGTAGCGCGGCGCGCTTTCCGGGGCATAGGCGACGAACAGCGCGTGGTCGCGTTCCTTCCACGGCAGGTCTTCGTTCTTCTTCACCCCACCCTCGCGCTCGCGCATGGTGATGCGGCGCACCTGAGCCGACCCTGACTTGCCCGACATGGCCATGCTTTCATCCTTGATGCGGGCGCCATAGGCGGTGCCGCCGGGTTCGTTGGTGACGGCGAACATGCCTTTGCGGACCAAGGCCAGGGATTGCCGCGAGATCCCCAAATCGTTCCAGGCGGGCACCTGACGCGGGGTGGCGTGCACCCCGTCGATGATGTCGCGCGCCAGATGCGGCTGCACGGCGAAACCACCATTGGCCACCCGCGCCGTCATCACCGCCAATTGCAGCGGCGTCGCCAGCACATAGCCCTGACCGATGGAGTTGATCAACGTCTCGCCCGGATGCCAGGGCTGGCCCAACGTCGCCCGCTTCCAGTCGCGGTTGGGAATGGTGCCGCCACGTTCCCCTGGCAGGTCCAACCCCATGGGAAGGCCCAGGCCGAAACGCTTGGCCATCTCGGCAATACGCTCGAAGCCGGTGCGGCGGGCGATTTCATAGAAATAGACGTCACAGGAATTCTTGATGCCGCCGATCAGGTCGAGCGAACCATGCCCGCCCTTTTTCCAGCAGTGGAAGCTGATATTGCCCAGGCTCATCTGACCGGGACAGAACACCCGCTGGTCGGCGGTGATGGTGCCGGTTTCCAGCGCCGCCAGGGCCGTCATCAGCTTGAAGGTCGAACCGGGCGGGTATTGCCCGGCAATCGCCTTGTTGGTCAAAGGAGCGCGCGGGTTGGAGATCAGATCGCGCCATTCCTCGGGCGTCAGGCCGCGGTTGAAGGCGTTGGGGTCGAAGCTGGGGGTCGAGGCCATCACCAGGATTTCGCCGGTGTGGATGTCAATAACCACCACCGCGCCGCTCTCTTCGCCCATGCGCTGGGCGGCGAATTGCTGCAGTTCCAGATCGATGGTCAGGTTGAGATCGACACCCGGTTCACCTTCGTCGCGCTTCAACTCGCGGATGGTGCGGCCGACGGCGTTGACCTCCACCTGACTGGTGCCCCCCTTGCCGCGCAGCGCCAGATCATAGACCCGCTCGATGCCGGCCTTGCCGATGCGGAAGCCGGGCAGCTCCAGCAAAGGATCGGTGGAAGCCTGCAAATCCGGTTCGGACACCGCTGAGACATAGCCGAGCAAATGCGCGCCCAGGCCCTCCAGCGGATAGTTGCGGCTTTGGCCGACGTCGATCATCACGCCCGGCAGATCGGGGGTGTTGATCTCGATGCGCGAGACGTCTTCCCAGCTGAGATTTTCCCGCACCGTCACCGGCACGAAGCTGCGGTGGCGGTTGGCCTCGCGGGTGATGCGGGCGCGGTCGTGGTCGTTGATGGGGATGATGTCGGACAGCGCATCCAGGGTGTCGTCCAGATCGTCGGTCTGCTCCGAGACCAGCAACACCCGGTAATTCTGCTGATTAACCGCCATGGGAACGCCGTTGCGGTCAAGAATGCGTCCGCGCGGCGGCGGCAACAGCCGCAGATTGATGCGGTTCTCGTCGGCCAGCACGGCGTATTTGTCGCTTTCCACCACCTGTAGAAAGTACATGCGGCCAATCAAGGTGGACAGCAAAGCCAGCTTTCCGCCGCCCAACAGAATGGCGCGGCGGCCGATGACTTTCGCGCGATCAGTGTCGCTGTTCATGCGTGCCTCAGGCCGGGCGGAGCAGAGCCAACTGCGTACGGGCAAAGAACCAACTGAGCAGGGGATAGAACGACACCGTCATGATCAGCTCGAACAGCACCGCATGCGGTTCCAGCATATGCCCGAAGATCATCGACACCAACGCCCATTCCACCGCCATCGCGGCCGAGGCGACCAAAGCGAAGCCCCACCACGCCACCAGGAACGGCTTGCCCAGGAAGAACCGCCGCTGCGAGCCGGTCATGCCGAGGACCATCAGATAGACCAGCGGCGTCACCCCCAGCGGCGTGCCGGCGATGATATCGTTGACCAAGGCCAGCACGAACGCCACCGGAGCCGGCAGCAGATCGGGGCGATGGATCGACCAGTAATAGACGCCGATCAGCGGCAGCATCGGCGCCACGGCGGCGAAGCCGGGCAGCCGTGTCGGCATCGCCTGCAGCAGCACCAGCAGCAGGGTCAGGCCGAACGGCAGCAGATGGCGGACCCACAGGTCCATCCGCTGCAACAGCGACCCTTTCACCGATCATGCCCCTCGCTGGCGGCGGCGGCGTCGGAGGGAAGAATTCCGGCAAGGCCGTAATCGACCACGGTGACATATTCCAATTTGTGCCGATGCACGAACGGCTCGACCCGCACCACGCCGTCCTGCACCGAAGACACCACGCCCAGCGGCACGCCGGGCGGGAACGCCCCGCCATGCCCCGAGGTCACCACGCGGTCGCCAGGGGCGGCGTTGCTATTGGGCGACAGCATGTTCAGGCGCGGCCGGTCCGAGTTGTCGCCGGTCAGGATCGCCTTGGCCCGCGAGGTTTCCAGCATCACCGGGATATGCGAGTTGATGTCGGTCAGCAGCAACACGCGGGCCGAGCGCTGCCCGACCTCCATGATACGGCCCACCATGACTTCGCCGGCAATGACCGCTTGGCCTTTGCGCACGCCGTCGCGGCTGCCGGAATTGATCAGCATCGAATGGACGAACGCCCCGCCGGTATCATCGATGACGCGGGTGGTGATGAAGGATGGATCGGGATCGGGGATGAAGTTGAGCTGGATATGCAGCGCCCGGTTCTCGTTGTCGAGTTGCCGCGCCGCCGCCTGCCAATGCATCAGCTTGGAGTTTTCATCGCGCAAACGGACGTTCTCGGCGCGCAGAGTGGCCAGTTCGCGCACGGCGCTGACCACCTCGGCGATGGTGCCGGCGGGACGCGACATCACATCGAGGATCGGCGCCACAGCGTCGCTGACGCTCAGGCGAATTCGCTCGACCAAGGCGGTATCGGCCTTGCCCAGCAGCATCAGCGCGAACGATGCCATCACCAGCGATAGGAAGGCGAAGCGATGGGCAAGCTGCTTCAGCGTCGCCAGACGGCCTAGCGCTCCTGAATGCTGCTTCACGATTCACCTCCCCCGCTGGCGACGGGTCAATACATGCTGGTCAGAACGTTCCGCAGCTTCGGCATCTCTTCCAAAGCACGGCCGGTGCCCAGGGCGACGCAGGACAGCGGATCGTCGGCGATCGACACCGGCAAGCCGGTGGCGTGACGCAGAACGAAGTCCAGGTTCGACAGCAACGCCCCGCCGCCGGTCAGGACGATGCCCTTATCGACGATGTCTGCGGCCAGTTCCGGGGCGGTATGCTCCAGCGCGACCTTGACCGCTTCGATGATGGCGCCGACCGGTTCGGCCAGGCTCTCGGCAATCTGACGCTCGGAGATGATCAGTTCCTTGGGCACGCCATTCATCAGGTCGCGGCCCTTGATCTCCATGGTCCGGCCTTCGCCGTCTTCGGGCGGGCAAGCCGATCCGATTTCCTTCTTGATGCGCTCGGCCGAGCCTTCGCCCACCAGAAGGTTATGATTGCGGCGGATATAGGCGATGATCGCCTCGTCCATCTTGTCGCCGCCGACGCGCACGCTGCGCGAATAGACGATGCCGCCCAGCGACAGCACGGCCACTTCGGTAGTGCCGCCGCCGATGTCAACGACCATCGAGCCGGTCGGTTCGGTCACCGGCAAGCCGGCGCCAATCGCGGCAGCCATCGGCTCCTCGATCAGGAACACGCGACGGGCACCGGCGCTTTCGGCCGATTCTTGAATGGCGCGGCGCTCGACGGCGGTGGAGCCGGAGGGCACGCAGACGATAACCAGCGGGCTGGCGAAGCTGCGGCGGTTATGCACCTTGCGGATGAAATGCTTGATCATTTCTTCGGCCACTTCGAAATCGGCGATGACGCCGTCGCGAAGGGGACGAATGGCCTGAATGTAGCCGGGCGTGCGGCCCAACATCATCTTGGCCTCGTCACCGACGGCAAGAACCTTCTTCTTGCCTTTTTCCTCGGCGATGGCCACCACCGAGGGCTCATTGAGGACAATGCCACGGCCCTTGACGTAGACCAGCGTATTGGCGGTCCCCAGATCGATCGCCATGTCCGCGGACATCCACCCCGTCACTCTGGAAAACATAAGCCCTCACTCAACAGCGTGTTTTACGTTGCAGCGATACCAGGGGCCATCCCCGGTCACCGAATTTCTAAAGACCCGACGCGCGCAAGCGCCTTTTATATCAGGCCGGCAGCGCGTCGGGAGCGGTTTTTTCCCGCTTCACCAACAATTTGTTCAGCGCGTTGACATAGGCCCGTGCCGACGCCACCAAGGTGTCGGTATCGGCCCCCTGCCCGCTCACCGTTTTGCCATTCTCTTCAAGGCGTACCGTCACTTCGGCCTGCGCATCGGTCCCTTGGGTCACGGCATGGACCTGATAGAGTTGCAGGTTGGCGGTATGCGGAAACAGCTGATGAATGGCGTTGAACGTCGCGTCCACCGGACCATCACCCGAGGCCTTGACGTGTGAGGCGACACCGTCGATTTCCAAATCCAGTTCCGCCTGCGCCCGCGGCTGCTTCGAGCCGCACAGCACTTCCAGCGCCAAAAAACGAATCCGCAGGTTGTCGCGTACCACGGCATCGTCGACGAGTGCGACAATATCCTCGTCAAATACGTCTTTTTTGCGGTCGGCCAGATCTTTAAAGCGGCGAAAGGCGTCTTGGACGGCATTGTCGCCCAACTCGTAACCCAATTCGCGCAGCTTGTCCTTGAAGGCGGCACGCCCGGAATGCTTGCCCATGACCAGGGTCGATTTGTTCAAGCCCACCGATTCGGGGGTCATGATCTCGTAGGTCTGGGCATTCTTCAGCATGCCGTCCTGGTGAATGCCGGATTCGTGAGCA
Organism: Patescibacteria group bacterium; assembly: GCA_035297005.1. Classification (GTDB taxonomy): domain Bacteria; phylum Pseudomonadota; class Alphaproteobacteria; order Rhodospirillales; family Magnetospirillaceae; genus DATGZW01. The sequence goes on along the minus strand of DATGZW010000334.1, from coordinate 213 downwards.
AAGGCATTCTTGCCCACGATGGCTTTGTTCGGCTGGACGGTGATGCCGGTAATGGTCGACACCAGACGCGAGGCGCGGGTGATCGTTTCGGTCTTGATGGCGTTCTTGTAGGGCAGATGGTCGGCACGGGTGCGCAATGCCATCACCACTTCTTCCAAAGCGGCGTTGCCGGCACGCTCCCCCAGACCGTTGATGGTGCATTCGACTTGACGG
>DATGZW010000333.1:0-3639 GCA_035297005.1 Patescibacteria group bacterium | reverse complement strand
AAGGCCAACTGCAACGCCTGCCACAAGACCGCCGACCAGGGCCAGTACGAGAACTGAGGCCGATGACGAGGTCGCCCGTCGCGGCGGCCTCGGCCCATCATCGGTTCAATCGATGGTGGTTTCGTGGAAATGTGTCTGGATTTCCACGATCCGCTCGCGGTTGTTCAACAGCGCATCGACGCAAGGCGTATAGAACTTGATGCCGCTCATCTCGGCCAAATGGCTGAGAGCTTGGTCGTTGCTCCAGGCGCCCTTATAGGGCCGGGCGCTGGTCAGGGCGTCGAAGACGTCGGCGACAGCGGTGATCCGCGCCTCCAGCGGGATCGCCTCGCCCGCCAAGCGGAAGGGATAGCCGCTGCCGTCCCAGGCTTCGTGATGATAGGCGACCACGTTGCGCAGGATCTTGATGTGCGGCACATGCTCCATGCCAAAATCGGCTGCCATCAATTCGATGATGTTGCAGCCTTTTTCGACATGTCCCTGCATCACCACGAACTCGTCGTGATCCAGCCGTCCGGGCTTCAGCAGAATATTATCGGGAATCGCCACCTTGCCGACGTCATGCAGTGGGGCGAACTGGAACAGGAACTCGATGTATTCGTCGGTCAGCGCATGACTGACCGCCAGCGTTTCGGCAATCAGCCGGGTATAGCGCGACATGCGTTCCAGATGCGCCCCGGTTTCCTCGTCGCGATGATTGCTGATCTGGCGTACGGTCTTCACCGCCGCCTGGATGACCTGGATTTTTTCCAGCTCCATCATCGCCAGGAACCCGGCGATCTGCGCATAGGGCCACAATTGGTGCAGAATGGTGGGATTGAAGAAATCGACCTCCGTCGAATTGAAGAACAGAAAGCCGCTCAGCAGCCCGCCCTTCATCAACGGCACCGTATAGCTGGACCGAAAGCCGCCTTCGACCACGCGCCGCGAGTGAACCGAGCGCGTCCCATAGAAATTCAAGTCGTTAACCACGCGCGGCGTGCCCCGCTTGGCGATATCGCACAAGGACGGCACTTCGGACAGTTTGGCGACGTAATGGTTGAGCGGCGTCTCGCCGTCACTGGAATGAATGAAGGTGCGCAAAAGATCGGACTTCGCATCGTACACCGCCACCGCGATCCGCGTCAGCGGAGCCATCGGTGTGATCGCGCGTATTCGCTCGTGCAGTTCCAATAATCCCGCGATGAGACTTTGTTGATCCTCAGCCCGAATGTCAGTCAAGATTTACAATCACCCCCGCTATCTCCCGCAGTCATTTAACACCGAGCCAAGTGGTATAGTCAAATGACCAAAGGCATTTGAGCGGTAAGTTTATGCCCAATAATCATCCCGCTTGGGCAGTGGCGCGTTAGATGGTTGCTCCTCGCCCAGGAATGAGCGACATTCGCCATCATGCCGCCACATTCCATGGCCCAAGCATCGAGCGTCTCCGTCGCGGTCTATCCGCGCCCCCAGGTTGATCGACATGTCTGACCCGAATACGCGTTTCTTGGTTTACCTCAAAAAAATCGGCGAAAAGCCTGCTGGCTACCGGGCCGTGCATCTGCATATTTCGCAGCTTCCGGCGGCCAAGAAAACCCGCGACAACCTGTCCCGCGCCATCGGCCTGCTGTCCGACCTGAAGGCCAAGTACCACGACGGCGAAATCTTCCTGATGAAGAACGTCGATATTGTTTTCATCACCAAGGAAATCTCCAAACCGATTCTGGCCGCCGCCTGCGACGCCGTCGAACAGACCTTCGTCGGTAAAATGGGCGTGACCTTCACCAACGTGCATGGCGGCGAGCGCGAATCCTACACGCTGTTCGATCTGGCCAATGATTACGGGAAACTGCGCGATTGGGCCGAAGATACCGCCGGAGTCTCGCAGACCGGTGGCGGCGCCCCCGAAATCAAGGGCGAGATCGACTTGGCCCTGCTGAGCAAAATCAAGGAGGAGGTGCAGAAAATCGACATCACTCCGATGTTGTTCAACCAGCCAGTCTATTACATCGCCGATGAAGGCCGGGTGCAATCGACTTTTCACGAGATGTACATCTCGGTGCAGGTGCTGGAAGACATGTTCTGCCCTGGCCTGTCGCTGACCTCGCGCCGATGGCTGTTCGCCGACCTGACCGAAGACCTCGATACCGTGGTGCTGCGCCTGCTGGCCGATCCCGAACAACGCGCCCACCACAAGGGCATGAGCATCAACGTCAATCTATCGTCACTGGCCTCGGCCAAATTCGTCAAATTCGACGCCGAACTGCCCGCCGAGCGCCGCCAGGGCGTCATTCTGGAAATCAACAAGACCGACATCTTCGAGAACATGCGCATGTTCCGCGAATTGGCGCCGTTCCTGCGCGAGCGCGGCTACCGCATCTTGCTGGATGGATTGTCCTTCGCCAATGTCGAGGCCATCGATTTCGACGGCATCGAATGCGACTTCGCCAAGGTGTTCTGGTCGGGCGAAGCAGCGGCGATGAGCGAAGCATCCCTGGCTCGCGTCACCGCCAAGATGACCCGGCCCAGCAAGCCCCGCTTCATCCTGGCCCGCTGCGACGCCGCCGAAAGCATCCGCTTCGCCAAGACCATCGGGCTGAAGCTGGTGCAGGGGCGTCTGGTCGATCACATGGTCAAGCGCAACATCCCCTTGTAAGGACGTCTCACGCGGCGGCGGCTTCGTGGCTTAACCACACCATCGTCAGATCGTCGCTCAGCGGCTCGCGCTGGTCGCGGAACCTCTTCAGCAGCGACGACAGCGGCGAATAAGCCTCCACATCATCGAGGCTGGCGCGGACCATCTCCAGCAATTCAGCCGAGCCCAGGTTGGCGCCGGTCTGGTCCGCCGTCTCGATCAGGGCGTCGCTATACAGCAGCAGGAATGAGCCTTCGGGAAACGGCACGCGGACATCGACATAGGTGGCGCGGCGGGTAATGCCTAGCGGCAATCCGCTGGCGTCCAGGGTTTCCAGTTTCCCGGCGCTGCCGAATATCGGACAGGGCGCGCCCGCGCCGGCATAGGTGAGAAAGCCCTGCCGGGTGTCGATAACGCCATAGAACATAGTGGCGAATTGGTGGACCGGCAACAAGTCGACCAATTGCAGGTTCAACTCGGCCAGATAGGCCGCCGGCTGGTCGGGATCGGGCGGCGGCATCTGATGCATCAAGGTATGCAGGCGGAAGGTGTTGAGCGCCGCTGTTACCCCGTGCCCGGAGAAATCCACCGAGGCCACGCCGATACGGCCATCGCCCAACTCATGGATGGTCCACATATCGCCGCCCAGTTCGGCTGACGGCTGGAAATGCGATTCCACGCGCAGCCCGGCGGACCCGGCAACGCGTAGCTTAATGCCGTTCTGCGGCAACAGGCCCTCCTGCATCTGGCGCGCCAGATCCAGTTCGGCTTCCATGTTGCGCCGATAGTTCTCCAAACTGCGGATCAATTGGCCGTTTTCCAGTTGCACCCGCACGCGGGCGACCAGTTCGGGGCCGTGGATCGGCTTGGTGATCAAATCGGTGGCGCCGGCCCGGAACACCGCCGTACGCTCGCGGGGTGATTCCAGGGCGGTCTGCACCAGAATCGGCAGATGCTGGGTGCGCGGATCGCCGCGCAAGCGCCGGCACACCTCGAAGCCGTCCATTTCCGGCATCATGATG
>DATGZW010000332.1:0-5056 GCA_035297005.1 Patescibacteria group bacterium | reverse complement strand
AGCCCCGACCGGGGCGTGAGGGTGGATCGGGATGGCCAACGAGCAGACGAAGGGAGCGGGCAGTCCCGTCACCCTACGGGACCGTTACCTGATCTATGGCGCCTCGCCGTTGACGGAGCTCAACACCGGCAGCGCGCAGGCGTTCCTGGTCGAAGACCGCCGTGACGCCGCACGTCCGCTGTTTGCCCTGATCGTGCGTCCCGGCTTTCCCCCCCGCATCAACGCCATGCGCGTGCTCAAGGGCATGGCCAATCCCGGCTTGATGATGCTGGTCGAATGGGGCGTCATCGACTGGCCGCCAGCCAACCGCAAGGTTATGGCGGTGGTCTATGAGCGCCCGTTGGGCGGCCGCGTCGCCACCTCTCTTTCCGCCGACTTCAAGCGCGTCGAGGAACTCGACGTGGTGCGTAAAGTGATGACGCCGCTGGCGGCGGCGCTGCGGGAAATGCGCGCGCATGGCATGACGCATCGGGCCATCCGCCCGACCAACATGTTCTGGGCCACCGCCGAGCGTGACCGCATTGTGCTGGGCGACTGTACGACGGCGCCGCCCGGTTTTGAGCAGCCGTTGCTGCTGGAACCCATCGAAATGGGCATGGCCCAGCCGGCCGGGCGCGGCAGCGGCGATTATGCCGTCGATTATTACGCCCTCGGCGCGTCGCTGGTGCTGCTGTTGCAGGGCCGCAACCCGTTGCCCGGCGCTGACGACGACACCATTCTGCGCAACAAAATCCTTCAGGGCAGCTATAGCGTGCTGGTCGGCGATGCGCGTTTGCCGCTGCCGACCATCGAAGCCCTGCGCGGATTGTTGTGCGACGATCCGCAGGATCGCTGGAACGGCGAGTCGGTCGAACTGTGGCTGTCCGGACGGCGCTTGTCGCCGCTGCTGACCAAACTGGAAAAGCGTGGCTCCCGCGCCTTTCCTTTCAATAACAAGGAGTACAACTCGGCACGTGAACTGGCCATCGCCTTCAGCCGCAACTGGGACGCGGCGATTTCGGTGGTCATCGACGGCCGTCTGGAGCTCTGGCTGCGCCGTTCGCTCGATCAGAAGGAAAAGGCCAACGCCATCGCCGGGGTGGTGCGCCAGGCCGCGCAGAACGCCGCCGACAAAAAGCCGGCCAGCGACATCATGATGGCCAAGGTCTGCATGATCCTCGATCCCGCCGCGCCGATCCGCTACAAGGGCTTGTCGGTGATGCCCAGCGGCATCGGCACCTGTCTGGCGATGATCATGGTCGAAGGCGGCGACGTCCGCATCATCGCCGAGGCGTTGATGCGCGAAGTGGTCAAGGCTTGGCTGGAGACCCGCGACACCTACGACCCGGAAAACTCGATGATGGAAGGCAACTTCCGCGAGCTGAAGGTCTATCTTGACCGCGGCACCATCGGCAACGGCATCGAGCGGGTGCTCTATGTGGCGAACGAGTCGATGCCCTGTATCAGCCCGTTTACCGTCGAGGATTACGTCCTGGAAATCCGCGACCTGCTGCCGGCGATCAACAGTTTGGCCAAAAAGGGCGACGGCAAGGGCTGGCCGATCGATCGCCATGTCGCTGCCTTCATCGGCGCACGCACGCAGTTCGACATCGAACGGCAGATGCTGGAAATCGCCGAACCCAACCCCGAACGCGCGGCGATGGGTATGCTCAATCTGCTGGCGGTGATCCAGTGGCGCATGGGGCAGGGCAACCTTTACGGGCTGTGCGGCTGGGTCGGCGGGCTGATGCAGCCAGCCATCAACGCCTATCGCAGCCGCGACCGCCGCCGCGAATTGGAAAAGGAGATCCCCCGCGTGGTGCGTGAAGGCAGTCTGGTCGAGATGGCCCGCCTGCTCGACAATGCCGAAGAGAAATACAACGACGCGCAGGAGTTCGAGCAGGCCCGCGCCGATTGGGCCGACGCCAGACGCGAAATCCGCGACATCGAAGCCGGTAAGATCGACCGCGATGACGGGGCCATCCGCACCGCGCGTCAGGTGGCGGCGCTGATTTCGGTGACGATTTCGCTGATTACCGTCACCCTGCTGATTATCGCAAAGGTTCTCTGATGGCCAAGGCGCGCGCCAAACCGGGGGCTAAAAAAGGTAAGGCGGCGGCCAAGGGCGGTTCGGGGGGCAATAAGCTCTTGCTTGTGCTCACGGCGATGGCGCTGGTGCCGTTTTCGCTGCCGACCCTGATGGTGTTGTTCGTCGGGCTGCTGCCGACCCTGGTCGCCGCCGTGGTCGAGCGCGGCAATGCCCGGTATGCCTGGATTTGCGTCGGCGGCCTGAACTTCGCCGGGCTGGCGCCATGGCTGTTCAATCTGTGGTTTGGTCACCACACCTTGGAATACGCGTGGGAGCAAATCACCAGCGTCACCATGCTGCTGACCGCCTTCGGCGCTTCGGCGCTTGGCTCGCTGCTGTATATGGCGACACCGCCGGTGGTGGGCATGGTCACCGCCATGACCTCGCAGCGCCGCGCCGCCAATCTGGCCGTGGTGCAGAAGAAGCTGGTCGAAAAATGGGGCGACGGGGTGGTTTCGCGGGACGAGTTGTAGGCACTGCCAGCCGGAGAAACGGATTCTTCATCCAGGTCGGGCTGCACGGCGCGCAGGGGCTGGGCGAAGCTGAAGGGCGTGTTCCAGGCTTGGCCGGTGAAGATGGCGAACATCGCCGCGAATTCCGCCGTCCCGTAATGCAATCGCGCCCTCCGTTTGCGAATTGCAAAGCGCATTAGCCGGAGCATTCTGGCCATGAAATAAAGCTAATTCCTTTATATGTAAAAATGGATCTCAGATATCCCCACCTTAAGTTGGCGTATTCAGGTGGTTCGGCATTAGATCGCCTCCCTGGCACGCCTATTGCATTTCCTGCGATGCTCTACTGGACACCAGCAGGGCAATTGTAGCGGCGAAATTACCCCGCGCCTGCGGGGGGGGGAGAACGAATGCTTAAGATCGACAACTTACGTATTTCTATCAAGATTGGTCTGATCGTGGCGCTTCTCGCAATGGTGTCCATTGGGGCGATCGGCTTTGCCGCCCAGCGCATGAAGAGCATCGACGACGCCTATTCAGACCTGGTTACTCGCGTGGATGTATCGACCACGTTGTCGGCCCAGGCTGGCCGTCAGGCCGAAGGCTACATGTCGTCAGCCTATCAATTAGCGGCGGAAACCACAGATGCTGGCAATGCCAGACTCTTGGCTCAAATCACTGCGGAACAAGCAGGATATGAAAAAAACATGGCGCAGATTCGGCAGTCCTTGCCGGAAAAAATCTCCGTCATCGATCCCGTGGTTTCGATATTTCAAAAGACATTCACGGTATGCGAGCCAATTATCAAATTTGCAGCGTCAACGACCTCTGCGGAAGATGCCGTGAAAGCAGCCGCGCGACTTAAGGCGGAATGCGATCCGCTGGCGCGGGACGCCCTTGAAGCCCAGGCCAAGATGGTCGACGAATTCGTCGCCTATGCGGCCAAAGAATCCGACCAGTTGACCGATGTCACCAACGCCACCATTGGCACCATGCTGACCTCGGTAGGGATCGGTCTGGTGGTGAGCCTCGCCATTGCCCTGTGGGTCAGTATCAAGGGGCTGGCCCAGCCGATTGGGCGCTTGAAGGCGGTCATGGAAGCCTTCGCCCGCAATGATCTTCAGGCGGAGGTTCCTGGCGTCGGGCGGGGCGACGAATTGGGCGAGATGGCGCGCACGGTGGAGATTTTCAAGGCTGGCGCATTGGAAGTCGAGCGCATGCGGACCGAGCAGGAGCGCCAGAAGCAGCGTGCCGCCGAAGAGCAGAAGCGGGCGTTGAACGCGTTGGCCGACACCTTCGAATCTCGCGTCATGGATGTCGTCAAGGCGGTGTCGTCCTCTTCTTCCGAGTTGCAGTCCACGGCACAGTCGATGTCTTCGGCGGCGACCCAGGCGACCTCGCAGGCGACGACCGTGGCGGCGGCGGCCGAACAGGCGACCGCGAATGTGCAGACGGTAGCCTCGGCGGCCGAGGAACTGTCGTCCTCGATCACGGAGATATCGCGTCAGGTGGCGGAGTCCGCCCGCATCTCCACGGCAGCCTCGGACGAAACGACGCGGGCCAATACCATGGTCCAGGGACTGGCCGCCGCCGCCAACCGTATCGGCGAAGTGGTCAAACTGATCAACGACATTGCCGCGCAGACCAATCTTCTGGCCCTTAACGCCACCATCGAAGCAGCCCGTGCGGGGGATGCCGGCAAGGGCTTCGCCGTGGTCGCCGGAGAGGTCAAAAACCTGGCCAACCAAACCGGCCGCGCCACCGAAGAGATCGGACAACAGATTGCTTCGGTGCAGGAGGAGACCCGGCGGACGGTGGAGGCGATCAAGGGGATTTCCTCGGTGATCGAACAGGTCCGCCAAATCTCGTCGGGGATCGCGTCGGCCGTCGAAGAACAGGGGGCCGCCACTCAGGAAATCGCTCGCAATGTGCAGCAGGCGGCGCAAGGCACCCAGGAGGTTTCCCATAACATTGGCGGCGTGACCCAAAGCGCCAGCACGACTGGGGCTGCGGCCGAGCATGTGTTGGTATCGGCCGGTGATCTTGCCTCAAATTCGGAAAAGCTGCGTGGTGAGGTGACGCGCTTCCTGGCTGAGGTCAGATCCGCCTAAATCACAACGCCATGCGTCTTCCGCCGGGAGACGCATGGAACGCGTATTCTCGGGCATTCTGCCCTGGCAGCGGTGCTCATCAGACGCTAAAGGGTCCGGGGCGGTGGGCCTCGGTCCCTCTCGCGCCTCTGGGGGTGGACTGGCCTGGGAAAAGTGGAGAGCCACCGTCTCTGTCTAGGGGACGGCCTCAAAGGCGCACGGGCTTTGATAGCCCAGCGCCGAATGCCGCCTGACGGAATTATAGAAGCCGTCGATATAATGTCCAATGGCCGCTTCGGCCTGTCGTCGAGATAGGAAAACGGTTCGCCAGACCAAGTCGGATTTCAAGGATTTGAACACCGTCTCGACCATGGCGTTGTCGTAGCAGTTTCCTCGGCCGCTCATGGAATCCAAGAATCCATAGCCCTTCAGGGTCTTTTGGTAGG
>DATGZW010000331.1:0-4036 GCA_035297005.1 Patescibacteria group bacterium | reverse complement strand
ACGCCATCTGCGCGGGCTGGCCCTGCGCTGGGACGACAGCCCCCTGGGGCGCGGCCCGGCGGGGCGGGCGATGCGCTATGGCATGGTCCAGCGCGTCGTCGAGGATTCGCCCGAATGGGACGACCTGTTGGAGCCCGCCCGCAAGGCCGGCTTGCGCGACGGCATCGCCATTCCGTTGCGCGCCGGTCAGCAGCAGTTGGGCGCTCTCAGCGTCTATGCCAACCGCCCGTTGAAGCCATCGGAAATCGCCCGGCTGGAAGACATCGCCGCCCGCGTCGGCATCGCCGTGCAGGTGATGAACGACCAGCGCCGCCTGCGCCTGCAAGGGGCCGCCATCGGGGCCGCCGCCAACGCTATCCTGATTACCGACCAGCAGGGCCGCATCGAATGGGTCAACGACGCCTTCACCCGGCTGTCGGGCTATGGCCTGGGTGAAGCGGTCGGCCATACGCCCCGATTGCTGCGCTCGGGCTCGCAGACCGAGGCGTTCTATCACGACCTGTGGAGCACCATCGCCACCGGGCGGGTGTGGCGTGGCGAGTTGATCGAACGGCGCAAGGACGGCTCGCTCTATACCGTCGAGCAAACCGTCACTCCGATGCGCGACCGTAATGGCCACATCAGCCATTACGTGGTGGTTCATGAGGACGTCACCGACCGCAAACGCGCCGAGGAACGCATCCGTTATCTGTCCAGCTACGATGCGCTGACGGGCCTGCCTAACCGCATCCTGTTCCGTGAACGGCTGCGTCAAGCGGTAGCGCGGGCCGAGGTGCTGGGTCAGCCGCTGGGCGTGCTGTTCCTCGACCTTGACCATTTCAGCAGCGTCAACGACACCATGGGCCACGACCTGGGCGACCGTCTGCTGACCGAGATCGTCGAGCGCTTGCAGGTGGCGACGCGCCCCTCCGACAGTCTGGCGCGGGTTGGCGGCGACGAGTTCGCGGTCATCCTGACCGAACGCGCCGGCAGCGATTCGGCGGCGATCCTGGCGCGGCGTTTGTTGGATGCGGTGGCGCGGCCTTACAGCATCGACGGCCACGAGGTTCACTTGGGCTCTAGTGTCGGCATTTCGATCTATCCGGATGACGGCGGCGATGCTGACCAGTTGATCAAGAACGCCGACATGGCGATGTACCGCGCCATCCGCGAGGCGCCCAACGGCTATCGCTTCTTCTCCAACAGCATGAACGACGAGATGCGGGCGCGCGTTGCCTTGGAGCGCGATTTGCGCCGGGCGCTGGGGCGCGACGAGTTCGAGCTGTACTACCAGCCGCAACTCGATGTGCTGTCGGGCCGCATCGTCGGTCTGGAGGCGCTGGTGCGCTGGAACCACCCCGAGATGGGACTGGTCATGCCCGGCAGCTTCATTCCTCTGGCCGAGGAAACCGGTCTGATCATCCCGTTGGGCGAGATCGTGCTGCGGCTGGCCTGTCGGCAAATCCGCCTGTGGATCGATGCCGGGCTGAACATGGTGCCGGTCGCCGTCAACGTCTCGGCGGCGCAGTTGCTGCGCGATGGATTGGTCGAGGATATCGCCATGATCGTCGGCGAAAGCGGCATTCCCCCGCGTTGGCTGGAATTGGAACTGACGGAAAGCGGCGTCATGGAAGATGCCCTTGCCGCCGAACGCACCTTGCGCGCGCTGGACGATTTCGGCACCAAGATCGCCATCGATGATTTCGGCACCGGCTACTCCTCGCTGAGCTACCTCAAGCGCTTCCCGGTGCACAAGCTGAAAATCGACCAAAGCTTCGTCCGCTCGCTGGGCGACAGCGACGGCAACGACGCCGCCATCGCCCGCGCCATCATCACCCTGGGCCACAGTCTGGGTATGACCGTGGTGTCGGAAGGCGTGGAGACGGCAGCCCAGTTGTCCTATCTGCGCGGTCAGGGCTGCGATGTGGTGCAGGGCTTCCTGTTCAGCCGCCCAGTGCCCGCCCGCGACATCCCCGCCTTGCTGGGTGGATCGCCGTACAAGGCCGCCGAATAGGGGTGGCTTCAAATTGTGCATATGCGAAGCCGCGGCCAAAGCTTATGCAATCGGGCGGCAGATGGCTTGACCGGCGCGTTATGTTCGGTCGAATATAAGGTGATGAAACCCAATCCAGCGCAGTGGGGAAACCATATGTTCGCACGTCGTGCCTTTGCCACCATCGCCGCCCTCGGGCTGCTCGCGCTGTCGGCTTTGCCGTCCCGCGCCGCCGAGTTGCCGACGGTCACCGTTTACGCCGCCGCCTCGACCACCGATGCGCTGAACGAGATCGGCGGCATGTTTGCCGCAGCCGGCAAGGGTAAGGTTGTTGGCTCCTATGCCGCCAGTTCGACCCTGGCCAAGCAGATCGAGAACGGCGCGCCGGCTCAGCTGTTCATCTCCGCCGATGAGAAATGGGCCGACTACCTGGATGACAAGAAACTGCTGGTTCCCGGTTCGCGCGTGGCTTTGCTGGGCAATCGCATGGCCTTGATTGCCCCGGTGGACAGCAAGATCAAATTGGATGTCGCGCCGAACTTCGCGCTGGCGGCGGCGTTGAACGGCGGGCTGCTGTCGGTCGGCGACCCCGATCACGTGCCGGTCGGCATCTATACCAAGGCGGCGTTGGAGAAGCTGGGGGTGTGGTCCAGCGTCGAGTTCATGTTGGCTCGCACCGACAGCGTGCGCGCGGCGTTGGCCTTTGTCGAGCGCGGCGAATGCCCGCTGGGCATCGTCTACACCACCGACGCCGCCATCGATCCCAAGGTGCGCGTGGTGTCGATCTTCCCCGAAGACAGCCATCCGCCGATCATCTATCCGGCGGCTTTGGTGGCTGGGCAGGAGACTCCGGCGGCGCGTGAGTTCTTCGAGTATCTGCAAACGCCGGCGGTCAAGGACGTCTTCCGCAAGTACGGCTTCCTGGTCAAGTAATGGACGGTCTGGCCCTGACCCCCTTGGAGTCCGAGGCTCTGCGCCTGTCTCTGTGGGTGTCGGGCTGGGCGGTTCTGGCCAGCCTGCCGCCGGGTATTTTTTGCGCCTGGGTGCTGGCCCGTTGCCGCTTCCCCGGCAAAAGCGTGGTCGATGGTCTGATCCATCTGCCGCTGGTGTTGCCTCCGGTGGTGGTTGGCTATGCCTTGCTGGTCAGCTTTGGCCATCACGGGCCGGTCGGCGCTTGGCTGTGGGAGACCTTCGCCATCAGCTTCGCCTTCAACTGGAAGGGCGCGGCGCTGGCCTCGGCGGTGATTTCCTTTCCGCTGCTGGTGCGCGCCGTGCGGCTGTCGCTGGAAAGCGTCGATCAAGGGCTGGAGGCGGCGGCGCGCACCCTGGGGGCGGGGCCGTGGCGGGTGTTCTTCACCATCACCTTGCCGCTGGTGGTGCCGGGCGTGGTCACCGGGGTGATCCTGGCCTTCGCCCGCAGCCTCAGCGAGTTCGGCGCGACCATTACCTTCGTCTCCAACATCCCCGGCCAGACCCGCACCTTGCCAATTGCCCTGTACACCTTGACCCAGGTGCCCAACGGCGACGCCGGAGCCATCCGCCTGTGCATCATCTCGGTGGTGGTCGCCATGGTGGCGCTGGTCGCCTCGGAGATCCTGTCGCGCCGGGTGGCGCAGCGGATGGAGGGCTGATGATCGATCTGTCGCTGCACAAGCGTCAGGGCGCTTTCAATCTGGCGGTCGAATTCACCGGCTCCAGCGGTATCACGGCTTTGTTTGGCCGCTCAGGGGCGGGGAAAAGCTCGGTGGTGGCGATGGCCGCCGGTCTGGCGCGGCCTGACCATGGCCATATCCGCATCGGCGACGACACCCTGTTCGATAGCGAACGCGGCATCAACCTGCCCGCCGAGCGCCGCCGTGTCGGCTTGATCTTTCAAGATGGCCGGCTGTTCCCGCATATGTCGGTGCGCAGCAATTTGCGCTATGGCGAGAAACTGGTGCCGGCGGGCCAGCGTTACGCCAGCTTCGACAAGGTGGTCGAATTGCTGGGCATCGGCGAGTTGCTCGACCGCCGCCCAGCGCGGCTGTCGGGCGGCGAGAAGCAGCGCGTCGCCATCGGACGGGC
>DATGZW010000330.1:0-6705 GCA_035297005.1 Patescibacteria group bacterium | reverse complement strand
TCACACAACTCGCCGCTGCGGAACAGCGTTGCCGCCGCCGGTACCTCGACGCAACGGGCGCCCTCGGCCAGCCGCGTCAGCGACACGGCATCAAGGCCGCCAAGCTGGGGGAAGGCGGAAAGCCATGCGCTGTGGGGTGGGGTCATCGTCAAACTATGCCGTGCCGCCACCGACTTCGCCAGCCCTACTTTTCTTAGGGTTAGTAAGAGTATTAAGGCAAGTAAACAGCGACACAAAAGGCATAGGCCATGTCTACCGCCCCCGTCATATTGCCTAATGATACCTCCTCTCCCTAGACTTGGACGAAAGGGCAAAGTCCGAAAGTGGGGGCGTTTCTATGAACATCATGACAACGGTGCGGCGTCCAACCGGTGGAATGGAACTTCTAGCGGCGGCCTTCGATGGTCTGTCCGACGCGGTGCTGGTCTTCGATGCCGAGGATCGCTTGGCTTTATGGAATAGCCGTCTGCGGGATGTCGCCCCCGGATTGGACGAGGAGATCGAGGTGGGGATGCCCATGGATGACGTCGGCGCGCGCTTGGACGCCTACGACGATGGCGGCTTGGTGCGCCAATGCCGTCGCGGCCCCAACAATTTTCTGGTGCTGGAGGTCAGCCGCATGAGCAAGGGCGGGCGGCGCGAGCGGCGCTTGCGCCACAGCGAGCGGCGCTGGCGCGACATCGCCGAGTCCCTGGCCGATTGGGTGTGGGAAAGCGATTCTCTCGGCCACCTGACCTATCTGTCCGAAGGATTTTGCCGGATCGTCGGCGATGCCTGCCGCGGCAGCATGGCGCAGGGCTGCACCCGCTGCTTGACCGGCGACGGCGACGTCTGGGCGCGCCATCTGGAAGCGGTGCCGCCCGCTACGCCCTTTCGCGATCTGCGCATCTAGCTGCGGCTGGATCGTACTGAGCATTATTTCAGCATTTCGGGAAAGCCGGTCTTCGACTTCGACGGAACCTTTGTCGGCTATCGCGGCACCGGGTGCGAAATCACCGCGCAGATCCGCCGCGAGGAGGCGAATGAGCAGGCCCGCGCGCGCCTGATGTCGGCCATCGAAAACCTGACGCATGGACTGGCGCTGTTCGACGAGACCGACCGCCTGATTCTGTGCAACGAGCGCTTCCGCGCCAGCTTTCCGCAAATTGCCGACGTGCTGGTGCCGGGCTCGACCTTTGCCGAACTAACCCGCAGCTTCGGCGAAACCTGGATGGACGATCCCGCCGACCTTGAGCGCTGGGTCAGCGAGCGCATGGAATGCCATCGCCTGGGTCTGACGCATGAACGCCGCTATCCCGACGGCCGTTGGCTGTTGATCAAGGACATGCGTCTGAAGGACGGCTCGACCGTGGTGACGCGCACCGATATCACTGAATTAAAGCGCCGCGAACAAGCGGTGCGCGATAGCGAGGCGCGGTTCCGTGCGGTGTTCCAGAACGCCGCCATCGGCATCGCCGTCATTCAGCCGGGCGGGCGGATCAGTCAGTCCAATCAGGCCATCGAGGCGATGCTGGGTTACTCGGCGCTGGAACTGGCGCAGTTGCGCTATACCGATCTGGTTCATCCCGAGCATCTGGAGCAAGAGAGCAAACTTGCCCGCGAACTGATCGCCGACCAGATTGACCATTACCAGATGGAAACCCGCTATATCCGCAACGGCGGACGGGTGTTCTGGGCGCGCGTCACCGTGTCGATCGTGCGCGGCGACGGGTTGGACCGCTTTGCCATCATGATGATCGAGGACATCGACAAGCGCAAACGCGCCGAGGCGGAATCCTCGATGTTCCGCGCCGTGGTCGAAGCCTCGGCCGAGGCCATCGCCATTTTGTCGCCCGACGGTCGGCCGATCTTCGTTAATTCGGCACATGAGCGCTTGTTCGGCCAAAAGAAGGGCAGCGCTGAACCCATCGGTTATCAGCATCACTATAGCGAAAGCTCGCGGGAAACCCTGCGGCGCGAGGTGATCCCCAGCCTGCGGCGCGGCGATAGTTGGGAAGGTGTTTTGGAAGCCCGCGACGCCTCCGGGCGGCTGTTCCCGCTGTGGCAGCGGGCGGGGGTGGTGCGCGGTGCCACCAGTCGTCCGCGGGTGTATTTCGCCTTCATGCACGACCACACCAGCCAGCAGCAGGTGCAGGACGAGTTGTTCAAGGCCAAGGAAGCCGCCGAGGAGGCCAATGTCGCCAAAACCCGCTTCCTCGCCGCCGCTAGCCATGACCTGCGCCAACCGCTGCAAGCGTTGTCGATGTTTGTCGAGGTGCTGTCCAACCGCAATCACAACCCCCAGGACGCGGCATTGATCAGCCGCATCGGCGACTCGGTCAACGCGGTGGAATCGCTGCTCAACGGGCTGCTCGACGTCTCCAAGCTGGAGGCCGGGCTGGTGGTGCCGGTGCCGACCTCGTTCAGTCTGGCGCCGATGTTCGAGCGGCTGGCCGGTGAGTTCGAGCCGCTGGTTGCCGCCGAAGGACTGGATCTGCGGGTGGTGCGTTCGCGTCTGATGGTCAAAAGCGATCCGGCCCTGTTGGAGCGCATCTTGCGCAATTTGCTCAGCAACGCCGTGCGCTACACGCAAAGGGGCCGCATCCTGTTTGGCTGCCGTCGTGTCGGCGACAAGCTGCGCATCGAGGTGTGGGATACCGGCATCGGCATTCCCACCAGCCAGATCAAGGCGATCTTCCGCGAGTTTCACCAACTGGGCAATCCAGGCCGCGACCGCCGCCAGGGGCTAGGCTTGGGGCTGGCGATCGTCGAGCGTCTGGCGCGGCTGCTGTCGCACCCGATCAACGTCCGCTCGGAGCCGCGCAAGGGCTCGGTATTCTCGATCGATGTGCCGTTCGCCATCGCCTCCGAAGCGGTGTGCGAGCCGCGCCAGTTGAACTTGGGCATCAGCCGCCGCAACGCCGCCATCATCGTCGTCGATGACGAGCCCGACGTGCTGGAAAGCACGCGGCTGCTGCTGGAAAGCTGGGGGCACACGGTGCTTACCGCGCTGGACTGCGACAGCGCCTTGCAGAAGCTGCCGGCTTTGGGGCAGTTGCCCGACCTGATTCTGGCCGATTACCGCTTGCAGAACGCCGCCACCGGGGGGCAGGCCATCGCCCGCATCCGCTCGCGGCTTAAGGTGCCGGTGCCGGCGATCATCCTGACCGGCGATACCGCGCCCGAACGGCTACGCCAAGCCAAGGCCAGCGGTCATGGCCTGTTGCATAAGCCGGTGCAGCCGGCGGCCCTGCGTCAGATGATCGACGAGTTGCTGACCCGCGCCCCCGCCCGCCCATAGAACACATTATTAAGTGTGCTTATATCCATATTTAACATGGCTTGATTAAAGATAATGTAAAATCGCTTCGGCCTGTGCTAGGACTGGCATCGGTTCGATCGGTGCGCGCTTTGTCGAAGGGGGCGGCGCCGGCCAAGGATCGACCGGCGAGCAACGATCTGCCTGAGGCGTTTGATGTCGAATATCATTGAAGAGACGGTTCTGGAAACCCATCACTGGACCGAAAACCTGTTCACCTTGAAGGTGACGCGCGATCCCGGTTTCCGCTTTGAAAGCGGTCAGTTCGCCATGATCGGGCTGCGCGTCGACGGCAAGCCGTTGATGCGCGCCTATAGCATGGTCAGCGCGTCTTACGAGGACCATCTGGAATTCCTTTCGATCAAGGTTCCCAATGGCCCGTTGACCTCGCGGTTGCAGCATATTCAGGTCGGCGACAAGATCCTGGTCAACCGCAAGACCACGGGAACGTTGATTGCTGACAACCTGCTGCCTGGCCGCCGTCTCTATCTGCTCAGCACCGGCACCGGTCTGGCGCCGTTCATCAGCATCATCAAAGACCCGACGACTTACGAGCGTTACGATCAAATCATCCTCACGCATAGCTGCCGCCATGTGGCCGAACTGGTCTATGACCATGTGATCCTTAACGAAGTGCCGGAAAATGAGTTCTTCGGCGAGTTCGCCCGCGAAAAGCTGATCTATTACCCCAGCGTGACGCGCGAGCCGTTCAAGACCCAGGGCCGCATCACCGATTTGATCCGTAGCGGAAAAATCTTCGACGATTTGGGCCTACCGGCTTTCGACAAGGTCGAGGATCGGGTGATGATCTGCGGCAACCCGCATATGATGGTCGAGATCTCCGATTACCTCGACGGTATCGGCTTCGTTCAGGGCACCAATGCCGCCCCCGGCCACTACGTCATCGAAAAAGCCTTCGCCGAGAAATAGCGGGGGCAGGACGGTTTCCCCTGTGTCGGAGCAAATGGCCAGGGTGGTTGACGTGCGTCTTGCACAGCGCCACCTCAGCCATTGCGATGCAGCAGGGGAGACCGCAGCCATGACCTATTCTGAAGTCGCCGCCCAGGCATTGCGCGAGGCCGCGCGCTTCTATCGGCTGGTCGGAGAGCAGAACCCCGAGGTTCTCGACAACCTCGATACCGCCGCCGCTACCTTCGAGACCATCGCCGAACAGTTGGAAGTCGATCCCGGCGCCACCGTGTTGAGCGGTCGCGGCGGATATCAGTAGGGGTTTAGACAATCGCGGCAGTGAGCGCCTTGGTATTTGCCGTGGCTCCGCATTGGCGGCCCATGCTATGACAGCGCCGGGAATTTTGGGACGATTGGGGTATTGCTGCCATGGCGAAGACCAAAGACACACGGCCGCGCGGGCTGTGGGCTGGATTGCGCGCGGTATTCGGCGTCGCCGAGGAACCGGTCAAGACGGTGACGGCGCGCAAGAGCGCCGACGATCACTGGGTCGATCTGAGTCTTGACCAGCTGCTGGGAGATGATCCCAGCTTGCCGGTGCATGTCGTCACCCTGCATGCCTATCGCCTGTCGCTGGGCGCACATTGGGCCAAGGTGGAAGGCCGCGTGATGATGTTGGCCGAATCGGTGGTTCGCCGCGTCGCCCGGCATGGCGGCATGATCACTCAGCGCGACGACAGCTTCCTGATCGTCTACAAGCCGCCGTCGCGGTCCTTGGGGGCAAAATACACCGGCGAGGTCGCCATCGAGTTGGGTCAGCGTCTGGTCGGCGCCAAGTTCACCGTCGGCTCGATCGATGATGAAGCCGGCCCGTCGATCGGTTTCGCCAGCGTCACCGCCGCCGATCTGATCGGCGAGGATGGCCGACTCGATCCGGCCAAGCTGTCCTTGGTGGCCAAGGCGGCGCAAGCGGTGCTGTTGGGGCCGGCGACGGCCGCAGGGGCCAAAGCGGGGGCGGTCGGATCGACGCCCACCACCGGCGCCAAAGACAACGGCGCCGACTGGCAGAAGATGCAGGCTAAGGGACGCCACGACCCGCAGATTGAACTGGTGCCGCTGGAGCCTCCGTCGAAAAAACGCGCCGATCCAGTGTGGACGACCATCACCAAGAATTAGAGCGAGCTTTCTGTTTTTATCCTATAGGCTGCGTCGATATCAATGAAGAGTCGTAATCACCGGCCTTGTGCCGGTGATCCGCGCCGTGGTGCCCATCCAACCGAGTCAGGTGACCGCCGAACGTCGTCTCGCCGAACCGCGTGGGTAGCCGGGACAAGCCCGGCCACGACGCTTTCGGGAATGTATGTGCCCTAAAGCGGGCTTTCCCAGGCGCTGGACAGGCCCAATTCGCCGGCGGTGTTTGACACGGTGTTCAGGCAGGCCTCGACGCTGGCATCGGGGATCGACACGGCGAAGCGGGTGACGTAGCGGCTACCGCCGGCCACCGGTACGCGCTGGGCATCCATGCGCACGATATTGGCCTTGAACTGGTTGAACACCTCGGACAGGCGGGCGATCAGGCCGGGACGGTCGCCGCCGCTGACCGACACTACATGGGTGATGCGGGCGGTGGGGCCATGCTGGGCATCCAGGCCGAAGGGGCTGACGTCGATGCGCGCGCCAGCCAAATCGGGCAGCGCGGCCAAGTCGTCGCGCAACTCGTCGGGGGTGAAATGCGGCGGGATCTCGCAGACCGAGGTGAACTCGGCGGCAGCACCGAGGACGGCGAAGCTGGTGTCGCCCAGATTGGCGCCGACTTCGAACAAGCGTCCGGCGATGGCGGCCACCAGACCGGTGCGGTCGGGACAAAATACGGAAACCAGGACGTTGGTCATGCGGCACCCTCTTTGCTGGACAGGCGGCATCATACGCCGGGCTTGGCCGTTCGGCTACCGTCAGCGCATCCGCACATACTCGCCGGGCGCGTCATAAAGAGCGGGAAAACCGGCGGCGGCATTGCCCAAGGGGGGCGGCGCGACCGGCCCGGTCGAGCGCAGATCCAGCCAGTCGGCCCAGGCGGTCCACCACGAGCCTTCTTGCCGGGGGGTGATTTGCGCCCAGGTGTCGGGGTCCATGTAGCGGTCCAGATCCTGGCGGGTGTTGATTTGGAACGAGCGGCGCGGATGCCCCGGCTCGCTGACGATGCCGGCATTGTGCCCGCCGGCGGTCAGGATGAAGGTCACGTCGGTATCGGTCAGGATGCCAATTTTGAACACTGACTTCCACGGCGCGACATGGTCCTTGGTGGTGCCGACGGCGCAGATCGGGGCGCGGATGTCGGTCAGGGCGATGGGGCGGCCTTCGACCAGGAAGCGTCCCTTCGACAGATCGTTGTCGAGGAATAGATGGCGCAGATATTCGGAATGCATGCGATAGGGCATGCGGGTGGCATCGGCGTTCCAGGCCATCAGGTCGTTCAGCCGCTCGGGCTCGCCCAGCAC
>DATGZW010000329.1:0-8690 GCA_035297005.1 Patescibacteria group bacterium | reverse complement strand
CCAGGGCGCGGCGGTTGTGCACGACCAGATTGCCGGTTTCGTCGAAAGCGGCCAAACCATCGCTCATGCTAGCCAACGTGGCTTCCAGCAGGCGGGATTTTTCCTTGGCCTCGCGGCTGCGCTCGACGACCTGCTGTTCCAAGGTGTTGTTGAGGGCGTTCAGGTCTTCGTACAGGCAGACATTGTCGAAGCCGATGGCGACCTTGGAGCAGAACACCTCCAGCAGCGTCCGCTCGTCGGCGGTGAAGGGTTCCGGGCGGCGCAGGAAGAATACATTGGCGCCGTGGTCGTGGGTGCGGAACACTAAAATGCAGCGGTCGGGAGCGAAGACGTTGGTCTGAGTGTGGAAGGCGTGTTCGATATCGCTGCAGATTTCCAGCGGCAGGCATTGGCGTAAGGGGCGGCCGATATGCGCGGCGAAGCTGCGGGTGGCGGCCAGGATGATGATGTCGTCGCCGCTGGCATCGTTGTCCTTGGCCTGGCAGCACAGCACCGAGCCTTCCTTGCCGCGCAGCAAGGCTTCCAGTTGGATGATGGCGCCTTCGACGAATTCATGCATCGAGCGCTTGTCGAACAGCGATGACGAGGCGTTGAGGATTTTCTCCAGGCCGACGCGGTTGCGTTCGATGGCGACGATGTCCTGATAGGACCGCAGGCTGGCGACCATGGTGGTGAACAGCTTCTGTGCCGTCAGCTCGGTCTTACTTTTGTAGTCGTTGATGTCGTAGTTCAGAATCACATCGCGCTCGGGCGCCTGCCCCGGCTGCCCGGTGCGCAGGACAATGCGCACACGCTTGTTGCCCATCTCGTTGCGGATGGTGTGGACCAGACGCAGGCCGGCGTCCTCGCTCTCCATCACCACGTCGAGCAGGATCACCGCGATATCGGGCCGGCTGTTGAGAATTTTGGTGGCGGCGGCGGCGGAATGGGCCATCAACAGCTCGGCGCCACGCCCTTGGAAGAGAAACTTCTTCAGCAACAGCTTGGTCATGCTGTGGATCTGTTCGTCGTCGTCGACGACCAGAATCACCCAGGGGTCAAGGTAGTCGACCGGCGTTTGGTCCCTTGTTTGGCCGACGTCGCTTTCGCCGTCGTCGTCGCCGAACAGCAGGTCTTCGTCATCCCCTACCATGGCATTTCCGTCCGACGTGTCATTGGTCCTCGCCTGGAGCGATTCTGGGGAAGGTCACGATAAAAGATGTACCCTGACCGACTTCGCTTTCAACCGCAACCTGACCTTTCAGGGTGCCGGCGATGATATTGAAGACGATATGCAAGCCCAAGCCGTTGCCACCGGAACCACGCTTGGTGGTGAAGAACGGATCAAAGATGCGGGCGCGGATGGCCTCGGGGATGCCGGCGCCGTCGTCGGAAAAGCGCAGTTCCACCAGATCCGGCGAGGGCTGGCGGATGGCGATGGCGATATTGCCGCCCGGCAGGTCGGCGAAAGCGTGGATCGAGGCGTTCATGACGAAATTCGTCAACACCTGCGACAGCGCGCCGGGATAGCTGTCGACCTCCAACTCGGCCGGGCAATCGACGGTGACCTGCACATGCGATTGGCGCAGGCGCGGGGCCAGGCTGCGCAGGACTTCGTTGATATAGCCGCCCAACAGGAAGCGGCGGCGCTCGGCGCTGGTCTGGTCGACGGCGACCTGTTTGAAACTGTTGATCAGTTCGGCGGCGCGCTGGCAGTTGGACAGCACCAGCGCCGAGGCCTCGTCGGCGGTGTCCATGTAATCGGCAAAATCGGATTTGCGGATGCGGCCTTCGGCGAAGACCAGCTTGACCGCCGCCGTCTGTTCGGCCAGATGCGAGGCGGAGGCCAGGGCGATGCCGACCGGGGTGTTGATCTCGTGCGCCACGCCGGCCACCAGGGCGCCCAGCGAGGCCAGCTTTTCCGCCTGTAGCAGGTTTTCCTGCGCTTCCTTCAAGCTGGTCAAGGCCAGTTCGGCCTCTTCCTTCTTGCGTTGCAGTTCCTGGTTGACTGCCGACAACTGTTCCTGTTGGCGGTCGCTGACGCGCACCAGACGGCGTTGCTCGCGATAGCTTTTGCGATAGGCGTCGAGCAAGGTGGCGACGCCGTCGCGCAGTTCGGACTTGGCGCCGTCGAGCTGAGCAATCAGCCGCGCGCCATCTTCGATCACCTTCTCTTCATTGTCGAAGAGGTTGAAGGCCATGATCGGCGGCACTCAGGCCGTTTCGACGGCGCAGAGGTTGAACTGGACATGTTCCAGATCTTCCGAGAAGTCTTCCCCGAATTCCTGCATGGTGTCGTCGTCGCTGTTGAAATGCCAGTTCACGACGATCCGGTTGCCGGCGGCGCCAGCCTTTTCCAGCAGCAGCAGCAGGTTCATCAGCGCCTTGGCGCTGGACGAGTTGAAATAGACCAGTTCGATATCGAAGCACACATCGGCATCGGACAGCGCGCCGAGGTACTTGTTCAAGGCTGCCATTAGCGGGCCGTAAAAGGCGGCGACATCCTCTGGGTAGGATTCGCCCTTTAATTTCATCAGGCCCGTCGAAAAGTCGAGTTCGACGTCCGGTGACCGCTCAGAGGCGGGGATGACGATGTTGTCCATGCTCATTCTCAAATGAAAGCTTTAAGGCAGAAGAAGGCGTGGGAGTCGCTGACATTGACGAAGTCGAAGTCAATCGGGGCGCTGGACCGGCGGGCGATTTCAATCAGGCCGATGCTGGCGCCCTTGCTGTCGACCTCGGGATCTTCCCGCAACTTTTCCTTGTAGTAGGCCTTGATTTCGTCTTTGTCCAGGCCTTGCAAATGTTGCAGTCGATCCCGCAGGCGCTCCATGTCGGTCAGCAGCACCTTGTTGGCGCAGATGACGAAGAAACGTTTGCCATCATTGCCAACGGCGATCATGCCGGACGACAGCTCGACCGGCTTGCCGATATCGCCGGAAACACGTTCGGCCGAGTAACGGATGACGTTTTGGACCTGCTCGACAAAGATCGAAAACACCCGCTTGGTGGTGCTCAGATCGGTCTCGGCAAGGGCCATTTTCTGTTTCAGTGCGTCGCCCAGGGCGAACAGAATGCCCTCAGAGACATAGCCGCTGAACGAGAAGATGATCCCCTTCTCGGCCAAGGTGTTCTTGAAGCTGAGATATTCCTCGGCCAGCATATCCGTTCCTCAATTTCCCCGATGGACCCGCCGAACCAATCGACGCATCCCGCTCCCCGCTTGAGCGGCGTCACTCTAGCAGCGGCCCGGCCCCCTCGCAACCGCAGCCATGCCGTGATCTTTCCAGAATCGCCATATTATCGCGTGTCGATTAATCGGCTAATTTCTGTTAACATCCGAACAACTGGTGGGGGCATTGGGAATCTGCGGATATGTGGCGTGTGTGGGCAATCATGGTGGTCGCCAGCCTGGGACTCGTCCCCTGCGCGGCGTGGTCGGAAACGTGGACTGTTGTCTGCGAAGATCAATATCCGCCCTATAACTTCATCAAGGATGGCGTGAAGACCGGTTTGGACACGGAAGTTGTTCATGCGGTGCTGGCGCAGATTGGCGCCGAGGAGGATCTTCAGGTGTTTCCCTGGAGCCGTGCCCTCAACATGCTTGAAAACGGTGCAGCCGACATGCTGTATCAAATTGTCGCGACGCCTGAGCGGCGGGAAAAGTTCATCCTGGTCGGGCCGTTGCGCAGCGGCCGCACCGTTCTGGTGGCGCGTGCTGATTCGACCATCGCCTATCAAAGTCTTGACGACCTGAAGCCGTATAACATCGGCATGGTCCGCGCCTTCAAATATACTGCGGAATTCGACGATGCGCCGCTCAGCAAAGTCCTGAGCAACGATAACCCGACTTTGATACGCATGCTGATCGCTAAACGCCTTGATTTGGTTGTCGGTGATTATAACACTCTCAGTTACGTGGCACGGGCTGAAGGCGTGTATGACCAGATCAAAGTACTGCCGCAGCCATTGGGCGAGGTTCCGCGATACGTGGCCTTTCCCAAGGACCGCCGAGACAAGGCTGAACGGTTTCAGCAGGGCTTGGATGTCTTGCGCGCAAATGGCACACTGGACAAAATATTGATGCGCTGGGAGTAGGCGAGGGATGAGCGAGCGGATGTTGTCGGCACGGGTGACCATGCTCAAGGGGCTCGTCTTCAAACAGGCGCGCGCTACCATGGTGATCGCCCTGTTGGTTGGACTCAGCGCCTCGTTCTTCGAATTGGTGAGCGATCTCAAGGCCGAGCGGGAAACCCTGGGTGCCACCACCGTCCAGATTCTGTCGATGGTCAACAGTTCCGCGTCGGAAGCGGCGTTCCAGATGAACCAGGAACTGGCTCATAATCTGGTCACTGGGCTGTTTCAATATCAGGCGGTGCAAAGCGCGTCGCTGCGCGACAATTTCGGCAATATCATGGCGCATAAGGAACGGCCGCATACCGAAACCTCGCTGACTTGGCTGGCCGACAAGCTGTTCGTCGATTCCACGGAATTCCTGTTGCCGCTATTCCATCGCAACGCCGACGGTTCGGACGAGCCGATCGGCGAGTTATCGGTGTCACTTGATCCGCGCACCGTGGCTGCCGGGTTCTTCAGCCGCGCCGCCATCGGGTTGGTCACCACCCTGGCTCGTATCATCGGCGTCTGCGTGCTGTTCATCGCCTTGTTCTATGTGATGATTACCAAGCCTTTACTGCGCCTGCAAAGCGACATCGGCAAAGTTGATCCGGCCGAGCCGGGGCAGTGTCTGCTGCCGGCAGCGCGCAGCCATGAGGATGATGAGTTGGGGCTGCTGGTGCGGACCTTGAACGGCCTGCTGACCGCCTTTCAGACCGGCTTGCAGGCGCGCGACACGGCGCAGGGTGAACTCACCGAGTTGGCCCGCACTCTGGAGCAACGGGTCATTGATCGCACTAATGAGTTAGCGCGGCAAAAGGACGGTGTCGAGCGGGCCTTGGCGCAGTTGAATGCGGCACATGCTGAACTCAACAAGGTTAACCGCCACATCAACGAGAGTATCCGCTACGCCAGCCGCATTCAAACCTCGCTGCTACCCGACAACTCGTCATTGGATGGAATGCTGCACGACATCGCCGTCGGCTGGTCGCCGCGCGACGTAGTGGGTGGAGACTTTTACTGGATCGGTCGTTTCGGTGACAGATGCATCATCTCGGTGATGGACTGCACCGGGCATGGCGTGCCGGGGGCGTTCATGACCGCGATTGTCGCCTCGGTGCTCGACCGCATCCTGCATGAACATTGCCATGACGATCCGGCGATGATCCTGCAATTGCTCAACCGGTTGGTCAAGGCGTCGCTGCGCCAGGAACAGCACGAGCATGCCGGCGATATTGCGTCGGATGATGGGTTAGATGCGGCTATTTGCCTGATTGACAACCAGCGCGGCACCTTGACCTATGCCGGGGCCAACATTCCCTTGCTCTATGCCGTCGATAACCATATCCACGAGGTCAAGGGCGACCGCCATAGCCTGGGTTACCGCACCTCGCGGGCCGATTTCGCCTTTACCAACCACGTGGTGCCGATGACGGCGGGGATGGCGTTCTATCTGGCGACGGACGGCGTGACCGATCAGGTCGGCGGCCCCCACCGCCGGCTGTTCGGCCGCCGGCGCCTGTCCGCCGCCTTGCGCGACGGTCTAGAGCTGAGCATGCACGAGCAGATGCAGCGGATTTTCTTGATTCTGTCGGACTATCGCGGCGAAGAATCCCGGCGTGACGACATGACCTTCATCGGGTTTGTCCCGCTGCCGCCAGTGGCGGCAATGGCGTCGGTCGAGGCGCTCTTGTGAGAAAGCAGGGGCGGGCGTAAACTGCGTCAATCAGCTCGGAGGTGATTATGGACGTATCGTCGG
The DNA here is from genome assembly GCA_035297005.1 of Patescibacteria group bacterium. Classification (GTDB taxonomy): domain Bacteria; phylum Pseudomonadota; class Alphaproteobacteria; order Rhodospirillales; family Magnetospirillaceae; genus DATGZW01. The sequence continues at coordinate 2,836 of DATGZW010000329.1, read as the reverse complement.
CAGTCGCCGCAAAGACCCTGCAAAACGACCAACAGACATCGCTTCTGATGATGAAGCAGACGCTGGATTCGCAAAAAGCGGTGGAGCAGGTGCTGTCCTCATCGACCACCCAATCGACTCCGCCGCCCGGCTGTGGCACGCAGGTGGATATCCTCGCCTAAAGGCGACACACCCCGCCAAGCCGACTGGCCTGGCGGGGGTCGATGTTTCAGGTCAAGAAGACATCGGCGTGTATTTGGCTGGGATCAACACCCAACAGAATCACATGGTGGCCATTCGTCAGGTCAAGAACCGTGTCCGTTGTCCCGGTGGTCCCAGTCGTGCCGGTGGTTCCGGTGGTTCCGGTTGTCCCCGTGGTCCCAGTCGTGCCGGTTGTCCCAGTCGTGCCGGTGGTCCCTGTGGTTCCAGTCGTGCCGGTGGTCCCTGTGGTCCCTGTGGTTCCAGTCGTGCCGGTGGTTCCAGTGGTTCCAGTGGTTCCAGTCGTCCCGGTGACCGCCGCTGCCGGCAGGGTATCCAGTGTATGGGCGGAGGCCAAGACCGCGGCATCGGTCAAACCCAGGCCCGGCGCCAACTCCAGGTGATCCGTACCGACGTGGAAGTCGCTGATGACGTCCGTACCGTTGCCGACGATATAGGTATCGCCGCCGCCATTGCCGACAAACAGGCTGGTGCCGGTGCTGTCGGTGAAGATATCCGGCTCTGGGCCACCGATCAGGACGTTATGCCCGATGCCCGCCGTCAGATGCGTTTCCGTCGTGGTGGTCGTGGTGCCGCTTGTCCCGGTAGTACCGGTAGTACTGGTGGTACCGGTAGTCCCAGTCGTCCCAGTCGTCCCAGTCGTACCGGTAGTCCCAGTCGTGCTGGTGGTTCCCGTTGTACCGGTGGTGCCTGTCGTCCCCGTTGTGGACGTTGGGCCTGGAATATTGGCGATAATCAAGACATCATTCCCCGAGCTGCCGACAAGATTGTCTCCCGGAAAGCCGATCAATAGATCTCCGGCTCCGGTGCCAGTCAGGGTAGCGTCAGCGGTTTGCGCGACCTGGATATTGGTGATGCCGCCGGTCAATGTCGAGGCGCTGGTGGTGCTGGTACCCGTGCCCGTCGTGCCGGTCGTCGATGTGGTAGCCATCGCGTTTTCTCCAGCAAATTGTTTGGTAACTGCCAGTTCAAACGCCAGAGACGGCTCTTCGGTTCGATATAATTCCATCAGACAGACAAAGGAATACCGCCAGACCCCGTCTGCGTGCGGGCTCTTTTCCCACGCGATTGGGCCTGTTAAACATCTTCGTGCGGGGATTCAATATTTGCCGGGAAACGGCACTGTTGCGCGGCGTATTGTTCTACCTTGGCGCAACGAAGCTGGAATTAGGCGCTGGCGCGTTCCTGCAACGGCGCTTTGATGCCGAAGCTGACTCCGCGGAAGGCAACGCTGGTCTTGCCCGACGCCTGATCGACCACCGGTTTCCCCGCCACGACCGAGGGTGTGCGGGCATATAGGCGATAGACGATTTGCGGCAGCCAGCAGCGGGCGTTGGCGGGGGTCTGGCCGATCTTGGCGAAGTCATCGGCCGAGGCGAAAAAGCGCGCGTCGCCGCCATGCGCGTCGGCATCGACGATGACCGCCAGCGGATGGCCGGGGTGGCGCATGAACTCGATGCCGGGGCGGATGTTTAGGCGGCCATCCTTGTGTTCCAGAACCACCACGCGCGGCACCTTGGTGCCGAAAGTGGCGCGGACGCTGGCGGCGACGGCGCGGCTGACGCCCTCGGCGCCGACCTCCCTGGGGATGGCCTTGTCGAAAGCTTGGCCGATGAAGGTGGCGATGGCGGTTTTCAGATGCGCTTGCGGCTCCGGCTGGCCGGGGACCGGTTCGCCGACGAACGAGCGCAGGATCGGGGTGGAGAAGCTGTCGGCGGCGTGGAGGAAGTCCACCTCGCTGTAATAAAAGAAGCCATAGCCGGTGCCGTCGGTGCGACGGAGGAAAACGACCTCTGGAAACTTGGCATGCGTGCCCGCCATGGACGCTCTCCCGTCACTCGATGAAGTATGCCGCCCGCACCTTTTGGCGCGGGCGGCATTTCAACTTACTCCGCCCCGTCGCTTCCCGCCATCCGTTTCAGGATCTCGTGGCGGCGGCGGATGTCCAGATCGGCCTGTTGGACCAATTGGGCATAGTGCTCGGGGTTCTGCTGCTGGGCGATGCGGAAGCGCGCCTCGCTGGCCATGAAGTCGGCCAAGGGCAGGGTGGCTTCGGCGGCATCCAGTTCCAACGCCGGCTGGTTGCTGCCCAATTTGCGTGGATCGTAACGGTACAGCGGCCAGTAGCCGGCCTGCACCGCCGATTTCTGCTGGTCCAGACCGACCGCCAGTTCGTAGCCATGGGCGATGCAGTGGGCATAGCCGATAATCAGCGACACGCCATCATAGGCGGCGGCTTCCTGCATCGCTTTAACCGTCTGCGCGTCTTTGGCGCCGAAGGCCACCGAGGCGACGTAAACATTGCCATAGGCCATGGCGATCAGCCCCAAATCCTTTTTTGGGCGGGCCTTGCCGGCGGTGGCGAACTTGGCCGAGGCCCCCATCGGGGTGGCCTTGGAGGCTTGGCCGCCGGTGTTGGAGTAGACTTCGGTGTCCATGACCAGGATGTTGACGTTGCGCCCCGACGCCAGCACATGGTCGAGACCGCCATAGCCGATGTCGTAAGCCCAGCCGTCGCCACCGACGATCCACACCACCTTGTCGACCAGATAATCGGCCAAGGCGTCCAGGCGCTTGGCGTCGGCCTTGTGCAGCGGCGCCAACAGGGTCCGCAGTTCAGCGACCCGCTCGCGTTGGG
>DATGZW010000328.1:0-13100 GCA_035297005.1 Patescibacteria group bacterium | reverse complement strand
GCCGATGGAGTGGCGGCGGGCGCCGGCTTTGGCGTCTCGGATGGTCAGCGTCCCCGCCTCAAGGTCAATATCTTCCCAGCGGAGCGCCAGCATCTCGCCTAAGCGGCAGCCGGTCAGTAGCAGGAGGCGAACGGCGTTCAGCACCGAATCCATTTCCTGGCGATTGTCCTCCAGAGTTGCCAGCGTTTCGGCCAGGTCGGCAACCTCGGCCGTGGAAAGGAACCGCTCGCGCTTGCTCTCTTTATAGCGCTGGATCAAGCGGCAGGGATTGGTGGTCTCCGGACGGAAGCCCCAAAGCTCGGCCAAGGTGAACATCTTCGACAGGACCGCAAGGACATGGTTGGCTTGACGCGGCGTGGTGCGGAGGGCGTGGTGGAGGGCGGCAATGTCGCCCCGCGTCACCGCGGCGACGGCGCAGGCACCCAGGCGGGGTTTGATGATCCGCTCCACCTGACGCCTCACCTCGGCCAGGGTGCTCGGCTTGTTCTTCGTCGCGACATGCTCGATCAGGTAGCGGTCGGCCAGGGCGGCGACGGTGAACGCGGCGGCGAGCGATGCCTTACGGTCCGCGGCCGGGTCGATCATCTGCCCGACCTGCCCCAGCAGTTTCTCCGCCTCGGTGCGGGCGGCGTCCGCGGTCCAGGGCGACCCGTGCTTGCCGATGGTGATCTTTTGCTTGGCGGTAGCGCGGCCGCCCATGCGGTAGATGACCTGATAGGTCTTGGTCCCGGCGGGCGTGACCTTCAGGGTAAACCCCTTCAGGTCGGTGTCGAACACCAGGATGTCCTTGAGGCCGGGATGCACTTGGTCGACCAGTTTTTTGGTGATCTTGGCAATCATGATCTCTCCCTCCAGGACCCACGGGCGGAGAAAGCCGGGGCACCTCTAGGACCCACCCAGGACCCACGCCAGCGCCGTTCCGAGAATGTTCCGTCCATCGTGGGAAACCTGGAACATCCCGTAAGGCCTTGAAAAGGCTAGCTCAAGAATGTTCTGGAAAGGTATGGATAATTCGGAGAACCTCCTCTAAAACTGACTTAAAATCCGTAGGCCGGAAGGCCGTGCCGGTTCGAGTCCGGCAGCGGGCACCAGCGAAATCAAAATCTTAACGGAGATATCCGCCACTGCGGCCGGGGGATGCGAATAGCCCCTGATAGAATATGGTTGCAGCGTGATCGTCAGGGTCCATATAGTTAGCAAGCTAATCATATTGCGACTAACGATATAAGGGCTGCGGCCAATGACGGGATGTGCCTCCGAGCGACGGGATTTCGGCCTGCGGCTGATTCAATTGGGCCGGCAATGGCGCAATGCCGTCGATGCTGAATTGCGGCGGTTCGGGCTGACCGCCGCGACGTGGCGTCCGCTGTTCCATTTGGGCAATCTTGGCGATGGCATGCAGCCGAAAGACTTGGCCGAGGCCTTGGATATGGAGCGGCCTTCGTTGGGCCAATTGCTCGACCGCCTGGAAAAACGCGGGCTGGTGACGCGGCGCGAGACCGCCGAGGACCGTCGTTGCAAGACCATTCATCTGACCGAGGAAGGGTGGAAGGTCTATCACCAAACCGTCCAGGCCTCGTCGATGGTGGCGGGGTGCTTGATGGGTGAGGTTTCCGATGCCGAGCTGGCTGTTTGTCACCGCGTCTTCGGGCTGGTCCGCGACGCGGCCCAGCATTTCGACGTCAACGGAGACGAAGCGTGAGCATCGCGGTTTCCCTCCCGTCCGTCGGTCTCTGGTGGGGCCGTCTGGCCCGCCTGCGGCCTTTGTCGCTGTCGTTGGCGCTTTCGCTGCCGCCGCGCTGGGGCTTTGCCGCCCGCGTTACCGTGGCGGCTCTGGCGGCGATGTTCGTGGCCTTCCAACTGGAACTCGACACCCCTTATTCAGCGGCGGTCACCGTCCTGATCGTGGCCAGTCCGGTGCATGGCATGGTGTGGTCCAAAAGCCTGTACCGCATGGCCGGCACCCTGGTCGGAGCGGGCGCGGCCATTCTGTTGATGGGGCTGTTCGCCCAAGCGCCGGAGATGTTCATCCTGGGGCTCAGTCTGTGGATGGGGCTGTGCGCGGCGGTATCAACGCTGCTGCGCAATTTCCGCTCTTACGGCGCCATCCTGGCGGGCTACACGGTGGTGCTGATCACCATGCCGGCGGCGGACAATCCGCTGGCGCTGTTCGATCTGGTGGTGGCCCGCGTGTCCGTGGTGGCTGTCGGCATCGCCTGCTCGGCGCTGGTGTCGTCGCTGCTGACCACGCGGGCGGCGCAGCGCGGCTTGCAGGATCGTTTCCGCGCGGTGCTGCGGGCTTTGACCGCACATGTCGGCGTCGCGCTGTCGGACGGGCCGGTGGCGCTGATCGCGGCGCGGCGGGCGGCCCTGACCGCCGATATCAGCGGCCTGACCAGCATGATCGAATTCGCCGCCGCCGAAACCGGAGACGGCGCCCGGCTGGGGAACCGCTTGGGGGCAGCGGTCATGGCGATGTTGGGCGCGGTGACGACGGCCAGCTCGCTGCATGCGGCGTTGCTGCATGTCGCCGCCGACAGTCCTCATCGCGCCGAGCTGACGGGATTCGTCAATGAGGCGCTGGCCGAACTGGCGCAGTTGTCGCAAGCGCTGGCGGCAGAGTCCGAGCCGGGGCGTTTGAACGACGCGCGCACTCGTCTGGCCGCATTGGGGCAAAGGATCGACGACGCGCTGCCGGCCACCGATCTGGCGGCGCTGGTCGCCTTGGATCGTCTGCATGAACTGCTCGACGAACTGGCGCTGGGCATCGACGGCTTGACCGGGCTGACTCTGCGCCGCTCCGGCGAGCCGGGCATGCGCATGCGCCATCATCTCGATTGGCGCTGGGCCGGTATCAACGGTGTGCGCGCGACGGTGGCGGTGTGGCTGGCCGGGGCGCTGTGGTTCCTGACCGCATGGCCGGGCGGCGGCATGATGATGGCGATGATCGTGCCCAGCACCGGGCTGCTGTCGCTGCGCGACCGCCCCGACACCGACGCCACCGATATTTTCAAGGGCACCATCATCGCCTCGGCTTTCGCTTTGGTGTGGTTGGGGGTGGTGTTGCCGCAGATCGCCGGTTTTCCGTTGCTTGCCATGGTGCTGGCACCGCTGTTGTTCGGCGGCACCCTGGTCATGGCGACGCCGCGCACGGCCTTTTACGGCGTCGGCTTCTCCGTATTCTTCATGACCATGATCGCGCCGACCAACCCCATGCATTTCGACATGCCGAACTTTCTCAATACCGCCCTGGCGATCATGACGGGCGGCGGGCTGACCACGGTGGTCTACCGCGTGGTGCTGCCGGTCGATCAGCGCGGCCATGTCCGCGCCTTGATCCGGGCCATTCGCGGTGATGTCCGAGGTCTGCTGACGGCGCGCTTCATTCCGCATCGGCATGCCTGGGAATCGCGCATGCAGGATCGTCTGCTGCGCCTGTCGGCACGCCTGCGGGCGGCGGGATTGCGGCAAAGCTGGCCCAGCCAAGGCGCTTTCGCCGCCCTGCGCATCGGGCGGGAAATCCTGCGGGCGCGCCGCCTGCTGGACTTGGTCGGTGACGATCCTGCCGTACGTGCGGTGGTGGCCCCGTCATCGGTGGCCTTGCGCGGCACCGAACTGGCGCCGCAAGCGGCGGTGCTGGCCTGCCGGGCCACCGCCGAGGGTTTGCTGCGGTTAGCGGCGGACGAGGATGCCGTCGATGCTCCGGCATTGACCCGCGCCGCCGCCGCGTTCCTTGAAATCGCCCTGCTGCTGGGCCGGCATCGGCGCTTCTTTCAGGCAAGGTGGGCGTGATGCAGAACGAAGTCGATATCGGCGGTCTTTACGTCTCGCCCTTTGCCGTCAGCGTGCTGGCGGCGGGCGCGGTGTTCCTGCTGCTGCGCTGGGGGCTGGCGCGGTCCGGCTGGCTGGCCAAGCTGTGGTATCCGGCCTTGTTCGAGGTCGCGCTGTTTGTTGTGGTGTTGTCGGTTTTGGTGTCGGTGGGCTAGGTCATGTGGAAGACGCAAATGAAGGTCATGATCAATAAATTCCTGAGGGTCGGCCTCACTTTGGCCGTGGTGGCCGTGGGTGGGGTCGCCGCTTTGGGGCTGTGGCACCACTACATGATGTCGCCCTGGACCCGTGACGGCCGCGTCCGCGCCGAGGTGGTCTCGGTCGCCCCCGAAGTGCCGGGAACGGTGGTCGAGGTGCGCGTGACCGACAACCAGATGATCCACAAGGGCGACGTCTTGTTCGTCATCGATCCCGAACGCTACAAGCTGGCGGTGGCTCAGGCCGAGGCTTCGGCCAGCAGCCGGCGCGAGGACATGCGGGTGGCGGTGTCCAAGTCCGACCGCCGCGCCCGCTTAAGCGACCTTACCGCCTCGACCGAGGAAAAGGAGCAGTTCCAAGGCAGCGCTGGCGTGGCGGCGGCGACCTTCAACATGGCGGCGGCTCAGGTCAATATCGCCAAGCTGGATCTGGCGCGCACCGTCGTGCGCTCGCCGGTTAACGGCTATGTCACCAACCTGCGGCTGCGCGTCGGCGATTACGCCCCGGTCGGCCAGCCGGCGGTGGTGGTGATCGACAGCGATTCGTTCTGGGTGGCCGGCTATTTCGAGGAAACCAAGCTGGCCGGCATCCATCCGGGCGACGCCGCCGCGATCCAACTGATGGGTTATCCGACACCGCTGACCGGCCATGTCGAGAGCATGAGCCGTGGCATCACCGACCAGAACGGCCTGTCGAGCGGCGATGGGCTGGCCAATGTCAATCCGGTGTTCACCTGGGTGCGGCTGGCCCAGCGTATTCCCATCCGCATCCATATCGACGCCGTGCCGCCGAGCGTCGAACTGGCGGCGGGGATGACCTGCACCGTGCATATCGGCGGTATCCAAGGCTTCCGCGACGATTTGCACTGGGTGGCAGGTTTCTACCGGGAGGCGATGGCGCAGTCGTGATCCTGCAATTCCTCGCCGCTGGCGCGATCCAGGCTGGCAAGATCGGCATGGTCGGTCAGCAGAACGAAGCCGTCGCCGCCATCGGCGAAGCTGACGCCGGTCAGCACCAGGGTTTGCCGCTCCATATGCTGGCGGGCGTCAGGCAGGCCCTCGGCCAGCAGTTTGAACGGGTTGTTGTCGCCCAAGGTGGACCCCAGGATGCGTCTGGCCCAATAGGGATGACCGGCGAGGGTGACGCCGAGCGGCGCCCATTGCTCGCCGATGACGTCGAGATGCTGGCGCAGGGCGTCGCGGATCTCCGGGCGGATGCAATCGACGTGGATGTGCAATTGGTTCTGCGTGCGGCCAAAGGCCGAATTAATCGCCAGGGCCACCTGATCGCGCGCCAGCGTTTGGTGCAGACGCTCCTCGACGGAGGCTGCCACCGGCCATGCCTCGGCCCAATAGTTCGGCGCACCGTCGGCCAGCAGTTCGGGGCTTTCAATGCCGGTGAGCCGTGTCGTCGGGATAACCAGAAACTGGGCGACGCCGACGTGATCCTTGAGAACGGCGAACCCCGCCTCGGGCCGCGCATCGAGTTGGGTGCAGGGGCTGGGATCGCCGCTTTGCCGTTGGTGCGCCACGCATTGACCGTCGATGATCTTCCACAGCGCATCGGGATCGCCCGCCCGCGCCGGAGCCGCCGCGCAACCCAACAGCACAATAGACGCCAAGACGGCGCCACCACGGCGAAAGGACGGCATGGAACCTCCAATGATGCGTCGGCAGTCCTTCTCCATGGTGGAGGAGGCCCGCGCAAAAAGCACGGTGCCGAGTTTATGGACCTGTATTAAGGTCATGGCGGATATCGAGCAATGGCGATGGTTCATCCGTCTCAGCCGACCGCCGGGCTTGTTGCCGCGCTACCCCAGGAGCTTCCCGCCCATGTCTCACGAAATTCTTCGCCGAACCACCAGTCTGGCCCTTGTCGCCGCGTTGTCGGCCTGTGCGCTCGGCCCCGATTTCAAACGGCCGGAAGCGCCCGCCAACGGCGGCTACGCGGCTCCGGGCGAAGAGAACCTGCCGGCCAAGGCGGATATCCCCAATCCGCAAAGCGAAGTCATCGGGCAGCGCATCAGCGGCGAGTGGTGGGGGCTGTTCCGTTCGTCCGACCTTGATCAGGTGGTGCGTCAGGCTTTGACCGGCAATCAGACGCTGGTCGCCAACCGCGCCACCTTGCAGCAGGCCGAGCAGCAGCTGCGGGTAGCTGGCGGGGCGCTGTATCCGCAGGTCAATGGGTCGGCTAGCTTCGCCCGCGAGAAAGAAAACCTTTCGACCTTCGGCCTGTCCGGTCCCAGCCCGGTGTTCAATCTTTATCAGGTCGGGCCGAGCGTCAGCTATTCCCTGGATCTGTTCGGCGGCCTGCATCGGCAGGTCGAGGAACAGGCGGCACTGGCCGAGCGCGCCGGTTATCAGCTTGACGCCGCCTATCTGACGCTGACCGGCAATGTGGTGACGCAGGCCATCACCATCGCCTCGGTGCGGGCGCAGATGCGGGCGGTCGACGATATCATCGCCGACGACGAAAAGAACCTTGGGCTGGTGCAGACGGAAAAGACCGCCGGGGTCGCCAACGACGCCGACGTGTTGCAGGCGGCCAGCCAGTTGGACAACGACCGCACGCTGTTGCCGCCGCTGCGCCAGCAACTGGCCGTGGCCCGCCACGCGATGGCGGTGTTGATCGGCAAGGCTCCCTCGGAATGGACGCCGCCCGATTTCGACTTGGCGACCTTGAACCTGCCGCGTGAGCTGCCGGTCACCCTGCCGTCCGAACTGGTGCGCCAGCGTCCCGACATTCTGGCCGCCGAGGCCGAACTGCATGCCGCCAGCGCCGCCATCGGCGTGGCCACGGCGCAGATGTATCCCAGCATCGACCTGACGGCGATGCTCAGCCAGGGCGCTTTGTTCCCCGGCCAGCTATGGCGCAGCGCCGCCACCACGGCCAGCCTGGGGGCCGGTCTGACGGCTCCGCTGTTCCACGGCGGCAGCCTGGAAGCCCAGCGCGACGCGGCGCAAAACGCCTATGACGCCAGTTTGGCGACCTACAAACAGACCGTGTTGCAGTCGTTCGGGCAGGTCGCCGACACCCTGCAGGCGCTGACCCACGATGCCGAGTCGCTGGCCGCGCAGCGCCATGCGCTGGAATCGTCCGAGGAATCCTTGCGTCTGATGCGGCTGAGCTACAGCGCCGGCACCGTCGGCGTGCTGCCGGTGATCGATGCCGAACGGCTGGTGCAGCAAGCCCGGCTCGGCTTTGTGCGGGCGCAGACGCAGCGGGATCTCGATACGGCGCAGTTGTACCTCGCCATGGGTGGCGGCTGGTGGGATTGGCAGGCCGGAAAGAACAGCGTTCAGCCCTAAGCCGCGATGCCGGGAGAGCGCTGGACGCATGCGCTCCCCCGGCTGGTCGGATGACTTCTCGACATCCACCCCATTGTGGCGCAAGTACCAACGGCTTGGGCGCGTTTGTGCTGTCCGTTACTCCGTAGGCCATAGGGTGGAAACATGTCTCATACGCTGACGACCGAGGGGCGCGAGCGGGTCGCCGAGATCGCCGGCCGTTATGGTGTCAGCACCGACGCCGCCTTGACCCTGTTTTCGGCCTTGCTGCAAAGCGGCGGCCGGATGGCGCAGTTCAACCACCCGGAGTTGGGCGGCGGCGGGCAGTGGATGCAGGGCGGCATGACCATGGTCGGCGACATGTTCAATCATGGCCTCAAGGCCAAGGTTGACGGGCTGTGCATGGAGTTGTCGAACCTGCTGCCGGCCTCGCCGCACTATCAGGCGGGAAACTTCCAGATGCAGTCGCAGGGTGGCACTCAGCCCAACATTTTCACCGCCGGTTCTTCAGCCGATGGCGAGGGCTGGCCGGATCTCGGCGTGCCGAACTGGCGCGGCGGGCAGAACGACATGCGCTATGCCTATTACGCGCAGGCGCGGCGGCTGGTTGTCTCGGTCGGCGGCAGGGTGACGGTCTACGACACTGGCGACCACCAATTGCAGGGCGTCTCGCAGCAACAGCAGAACGGCGGCTCGTCTTTGGCTTTCACCTCGCAATACGGCGTGGTGACGCTGGCTTCGTTGCGCCCGCTCAGTGGCGGCGGCGAGGCGGCCATGCCGGCTTCGTCGGCTGCGGCTGCACCGGTTGCCACTGCGCCGATGCCTAACGCCGAGGATTTGGCCGGGACCAAATGGGTTTATGGATCGGCGTCTCCACTGACCTTGATCGCCGATGGCAGTATTGGCGGCGACCGGCAGACGGCGGCATTCTGGGCGGTCGAGCAGGGCGTGCTGCGGCTGTACGCCGAGGACGGGCGTCTGGCCGCTAAGTTCGACCAAGCTAGGCGCGACGAGGCGGGCGGGGTGGTGGCGCTGGTCTTGGCCGCCGATCCCACACAGGTTTTGACCCAGGCTGCCACCACCGGGCAACCCGCCATGGCGGGCTCCGGCGCGGGGCTGCTGGTGTTCAGCCTCGACCTGACGCAAGGCGCTTGGGATCTGGAGGCGGCGGGGACGTCGCTGTGCCGTCTGCGGCTTCTGGCCGATGGCGGGATCGAGGGCGGTCGCCCGGTGGAGGCGCGGTGGCGGGCCGATGGCTCCAGCCTGACTCTGCTGCATGTCAGTGGCCGTCCGACGGCGCGCTTCGCCAGCTTTCAAATCCGCGAGGGCCGCTGGACGTTGTCCGGCACCTTCATCGGCGAAGACACCGCTGAATGCCAACTGAAACAAGTCTGATGGCCGGCTCCCGGTCGGCCCATCGGCCTCCGACCCCCCAAGGAGTTCCCAGCATGCAAATCCGGGTGGGATTTGACCTCACCTTCGAATGTCCGCAGCCGACGCCGATGCTGTTGATGCTGCACATCCACCCGTCGCGGGCGCGCGATCTGGTGACCGCCGATACGCTGTGCAGCGATCCGGTTTTGCCGCTAAGCGAATACATCGACACCTATGGCAATCGCTGCGGCCGGATCGTGCTGCCGGCAGGGCTGATCCGCCTGTCGAGCAACGTCATCGTCGCCGATTCCGGCCTGCCCGACAGCATCCGCCCGGAGGCCTGCCAGCATGAGGTGGCGGAACTGCCGGAGCACACGCTGCTGTTCCTGCTGGGCAGTCGCTATTGCGACACCGATCGTCTGAATGAAATCGCCTGGTCGCTGTTCGGCGACGTGCCGCCGGGGTGGCAGCGGGTGCAGGCCATCTGCGATTATGTGAATTCACATGTCGTCTACAGCTACCAATATGCGCGGGCGACCAAGACGGCGTGGGACGTGTATTGCGAGCGCGGCGGCGTTTGCCGCGACTTTGCCCATCTGGCCATCACCCTGTGCCGCTGCATGAACATTCCGGCCCGCTATTGCACCGGCTATCTGGGCGATATCGGCGTGCCGGCCAAGCAGTCTCCGCCCGATTTCCATGCCTGGTTCGAAGCCTATCTCGGCTACCAGTGGTATAGCTTCGATGCGCGCTACAACGCGCCGCGCGTCGGGCGCATTCTGATGGCGCGGGGCCGCGATGCCGCCGACGTGGCGCTGAGCACCAGCTTCGGCCCAAACATGCTGACGTCTTTCGCCGTTTGGGCCGACGAGTGCCACGACCCCGCTTGACCGTCCGTGTTGCAAGGCCGACCATGGGGTTTCCCTACGCACGGTGCCCCCGGCATGACCGATCCCCGGCTTGAAGATTATCTGGACCTGTTCCGCCTTTACGGCGATGGCCTGGGCGAGGCCTATCTGGAGCCGGAGGACGAGCGGTATCGGCTGCTGTTCGATCAACTGTGCCGCCTGCTGGTGCGTCCGTCGCGTTTCAACGCGACGCTGCCCGAACCGTTCCGCCTGACCGCGCGTTTGTACCAAGACGGCGATGCCGCCACGCTGGCGCATATGCAGGTTCCGGAGAACCGCAATTTCATGCTCAGCGACCTGAACGACTACATGGATCTGATGCGGCGGCTGGGTCCGTGACGGGGTCTGCGCGGGCATGACCTATGGTTGGGGTGATTCCCATCCCATCGGGATAGGGCGGCGGTTCAGAGGGGTGGCATATCCGCTGTTTGGCTGGTTTTGATGCCCGGATACCGAGGATTTGCGCGGCTGCGCAATCATCTGCGCCGGTTGCCGTACCACCAATTCTTGGTGGCTAGGGTGATGTTTAATCTTGTAATTGGATTGCACCTGCGACAGAATTCCAGCATCATTCTGCCGTGGAGCGCCCTTTGGGCATCCGGCGCCGACCCCGGTGTCAACGCTGGTTCAGAAATTGATGTGCAGTACGATAACGTGCTGCGCGACGCTTGTTATTGGAGACGTGGATGCCTACTGGCACCGTGAAGTGGTTCAACAGCACCAAGGGTTATGGTTTCATTCAGCCCGACGACGGTTCGGCCGATGTGTTCGTGCACATCTCCGCCGTTGAGCGTGCTGGCATGGGCAACCTGAACGAAGGCCAGAAGCTTTCGTTTGAAGCCGAGCGCGATCCCCGCAAGGGCAAGACCTCGGCCGTGAACCTGAAGGCGATCTAATCGCTTTCGAGTGAACTCGGGAAAGGGGGGCGCGGCGTTGGTCGCGTCCCCCTTTTTCGTTTCTGCGCCAGCGTCAGCCGCGCATGGTCGCCCACCACGGGCGTGCCTCGGCCACCACCCAGTCGGGTCCGTGGCCGCAATACAGCACCGTGTCGTCGGTCAGGCTGTCCAGCACATGGCTGATCGACTGCATCAACTGGCGGCCATTGCCGCCGGGCAGATCGGTGCGCCCGACCCCGTGATTGAACAGGGTGTCGCCGGTCACGGCGAAGCCGTCGAAGGCATAGACCACGCCGCCCTGGGTATGGCCGGGGGCGGGGATCACCTGGAACGGCACGCCGCCAAGCTGGAACCCTGGATTGTCGGTGAATGTCGTCGAGGACAGCGGCGGCTCGACCTCCAGCCCCAGGCGGCGGCTGGCGTAATCGACGATATGGGCCAACAACTCGGCGTCGCCACTATGCAGGTGGCAGGGGATGTGCAGCGCTTCCTGCACGCCGCGCACGGCGCCGACATGGTCGGGGTGGGCGTGGGTCAGCAGGATCGCCTGGGCGGTGCAGCCCTCCTCGTCGAGGGATTCCAGGATGCTGGCGGCGTTGTAGCCGGGATCGATGATCAGCGTCTCGCCGGTCGGGTTGTGGCGGACGAGGTAGCAGTTCTCGAACCACGGCGGTTCTGGGGTGACGATGAAGACCTGATACGCCCCGTGCTGGGCGCTGACGCTGACCGACATGATGGAACCTGCTCGTCGCCTGTTTGGACCGTCATGGACGGCTGAACGCCCGCCGTCAAGAGGGATGGCGAATGTGGCACAGGCGGCGCATGCTGAAATCGCGTGGTGTTGCAGGGACGAAATCGGGTAAACACGGACGCATCCCCTCTGTCGCCTGGATATTTTCGGCCATGAACCGACTTGCCACTCTGTCCTTGCTGGTTGCCACGGCCTGCGCGCTGTCGAGTTGCGCCATCCCCGAGGGCATCTCCTATGTGGCGAAAAAGGCGCATGAGCGCTGGGACACGCCTGCCGCATCCGCCGCCGCGCCGGCCCCGGTTGCGCCTGCGGCTCCCGCGCCGGCCCCTGTGCCGCCTCCCGCCCGATGGGTCGAGGAGCCGCCGCCACCGCCGGCGCCGACCGCCCTGGTGCCGCGCCCCAGCGTCAAAGTCGAGCAACTGCCCTAAGCTGGGCCTGTCTTGGGAGTAGTCGGCATGGCCAGGATTCGCCTGTTCCATTATGTCAGGGTCCATCCCCGCCTGATTTCCTCGGTGGTGGCGGCGACGCTGCTGTTTCTGGCGCTACCGTCCAGCCTGGCTTGGTCGGCCCGTATCATCCCTTCTCTCGATCTCGGCGGCGGGCTGTTCCTGACGCTGACCTGGCTGATGATGGTAAATGCCACGCCCGAGCGCATGCGCCTGCGCGCCCGCTTGCAGGACGAGGGCCGGGTGACCATCCTGGTGCTGACGGTGGGGGCGGCGGTCTTCAGCATCGCCGCCATCGGCATCGAACTGCACGGGGTCAAGGACCAGACTTCTCCGATCATGGTGCTGCGGCTTGGTCTGGCGATCGCCAGCATCGTGGTGTCGTGGCTGGTCACCCACACCATGTTCGCCCTGCATTACGCCCACAGCTTCTATGGCGACGGCGATGGGAGCATTCAGGAGGGCGGGTTGGATTTTCCCAAGTCCGAGCATCCGGATTACTGGGACTTCCTCTATTTCGCCTTCGTCATCGGCATGACCGCTCAAACCTCGGACGTCGTCATCGGCAGCCGTTCGATGCGCCGGCTGGCTCTGGCCCATTCGGTGTTGTCGTTCTTTTTCAACACGGTGATTCTGGCGCTCAGCATCAATATCGTCGCCGGGCTTCTTTAGCGTCCGCCGGTCATCCGGATGGACGAGGAACCCAACCGCGCGGCTGTGGGTTAATCCAGGCGATGCTCGTGCCGAGAGGATGCCTGGATGACCACCGCCCGCATGACCGCCGTTCTGCTTGTGATTCTGGGGGGCTTGGCAGCCCCGCCGGCGCTGGCTCAGCCAGCCGATTTCTCCGCCGTCGCCAAGCCGTTGCTGGGGGCGGTGGTCAACATTTCCAGTGAGCGCAAGCTGCATAAAAGCGAGCAGACCCCGCCCATCCCCCTGCCGCCGCCGTTTGACGAATTAATTCCGCAGGTTCCCGATGGGCAGGACCAGCCGAGCGCGCGCGGCGTGGCGCTGGGGTCGGGGTTCCTCATCGATCCGGCGGGTTATGTGGTGACCAATAACCATGTGGTCGAGGACGCAGAGACCATCACCGTGGTGCTGCACGACCAGCGCGAACTGCGCGCCCGCATCATCGGACGCGACGCCCGTACCGATCTGGCGCTGTTGAAGGTGGACAGCAACGAGCCGCTGCCTGCGGTCGGCTGGGGCAGTTCCGACGATGCCGCCGTCGGTGAATGGGTGCTGGCCATCGGCAACCCCTTCGGGCTGGGCGGTACGGTGACGGCGGGAATCATCTCGGCCACCGCGCGCGACATCGGCGCCGGTCCCTATGACGCCTTCCTGCAAACCGATGCCTCGATTAACCGCGGCAATTCGGGCGGGCCGATGTTCAACATGGATGGGGCGGT
>DATGZW010000327.1:0-14096 GCA_035297005.1 Patescibacteria group bacterium | reverse complement strand
CTTTGCTGGCTCAGCCGTCCGACGGCGACGATGTTGGGCAGCCATTGCTGGCTGACCTCCTCGAAGGCGGCGCGGAACTTCTCCAGCGACGAGATGGCGATCAAGCTGGCCACCATGGTCAAGCCGGCGATCACCGCCAGCCCCAACAGCAGGCGGAACGACACGCTGGACAGGCGTGCGCGCGGCTTGGCGGCGGAGGGAGGGGCGGGCGGCGGAGAGGGGAGTTGGGGCAGGTCAAGTTTCATCGTGAAGGCGGAGTATACTCCAGCCGCGCCAGGATTTTCGAGAACATCGTGGGGAAATAGTCTTTAGCCTCAGGTTTAGGTGGCGGTTTAGTGTGCGTGCTCTCCGGAAGAGTTGTGTGGGTGGCGGTGATGGGCGTCGGGGTAGTGGGGGTGACTGTGCGGCAGGGCCGAGTGACGGTGGGTGTGGCTATGCGCCGCGCTGCCGTCCGCGCCGTCGGCATGTGGGTGATGATGGTGCGGATCGTCATGCGCATGCGGATGATCGTGCTCGACCGGTTCGTGCTGGTGCGGGTGCTCGTGGCGCTCGGTCAGATGCAGCCACAGCCCCAGCGCCATCAAGCCGCCGGCGATGGCAAGGCGTGCCGACACCGGCTCGCCCAGTAAGGGAACCGCCAGCGCCGCGCCGACGAAGGGAGCCGCCGAGAAATAGGCTCCGGCGCGGGCGGTGCCCAGGCCGCGCAGGGCCAACACGAACAGCACCAGACTGACGCCATAGCCGAAGAAGCCGACGGCGGCGGCGGCCACGGCGACGCCCGGCGTCGGCAGGGCGGCACCGGCCAGACTGGCCAGGACCAGATTGGTGATGCCGGCGGCCAAGCCCTTGAGGGCGGCGATGCGCACCGGGTCGGACAGCGACACCCGCCGCGTCAGATTGTTGTCAATGCCCCAGCACAGGCAGGCTCCCAGCACAGCCAAGGCCGGGCGGGAAGCGGCGAGGGAGCCGCTGCCGCCCCACGACAGCACCACCGCTCCACCAATGATTGCGGCCATGCCCAAGGCGATGCGGCGGTCGAAATTCTCATGGAAGGCGAACCACGCCAGCAGCGCGGTGAACACGCCTTCGGCGTTCAGCAGTAGCGAGGCGCTGGCGGCGTTGCTGCCCGACAGGCCCCACATCAGCAGAACCGGGCCGATCACGCCGCCGCTGAGGATGGCTCCGGCCAACCACGGGCCATCCCCCTTGGCCAAGCCGCTGCCGTCGTGACGGCGCAGCAACGCCACCACCGACAAGCCGCCGCCGGAGCCCAGATACAGCAGCCCCGCCAGCATCCACGGCCCGACATCGCCCAACAGCAGCTTGGCCAGCGGCGTGCTGGCGCCGAAGAGTGCTGCGGCTCCCAATGCGGTGGCGATGGCAGGGTTCATTTGGCGAACTCGAAATCGAGGCTGAAGCCGCGGCCATTGTCGCGGAAGCTAGGCGGTTGCTGTTGGGTCACCTCGGCCCGCTGGCAGTGCAGCTTGCCCTTGCGGGTCTCCAGATTGCGCTGGTCGAGCACGCCGACCCCCATCACACCGAACGCCTCGGCGTCGCATAGATATTCGCGGCTGATCACGGCGGACGCCGACAGGCAATAGGCATAGATGGATTGGATGTTGGTTTGCGCCATGCGGATGGCAGTCTGCACGATGGCCTTTTCGCAGGCCTCGGGCGAGTCGGTCAGCAGGGTGATGGCGTCGGTACCGGTGCGCATGTCCTTGTGACGCACGACGATCACCGCATTGACCGTCTCGTCGCCGCGCCCCGCTGCCTGTGCCGGGGCCGCCAGGGTCATCGCCGCCAACAGGCTGAACATGGTTCCGATGGTTTTACGGTGCATGGCGCGGCCCTCTTCGTTCTCGCTGAGACGGCGCTCATTGAAGCCTAGTCGGGCGGCTGTGGCAATGCGAAGGGGCGGGCGTGATGCGCCCAAGGGGGGAGGCTTCGCCATCAAAGAAGTCAGGAGTCGTTGTGCGCGGGCTGTCCCGCGTATCCACGCGGGACAGCCTGACCGAAAATTGAAGCATTACATGCCGCCGTCACGGCGTGGGTGGCCGGGACAAGCCCGGCCACGACGGAGGAGTGAAACTTAATGCAGCGAACCGCTGGCCTGTTCCCAAGCGGCGGCGGCTTGGCGGCGGGCTTGATAGGCGTTGCTTGCCTCGACCGGAACCACGGTGTCACCATGCTGCAAGGCTTCGCTCTCGACGGCGCAACGCTTGGTGGCGGCCAGACCGGCATGGCCGGTGGTGTCGATGGCGACGAAATACTGATAGACCATGATCGCTCCTCAAATCCCCCAACCGGGGACAAGGGCGATTAGGCCATCACATTATGGCGAATGTGGTCCACGATTGTGACGATGTCGAGAAACAATCCCACTAGCCTGGACGCGCCTTTACCCCCGGCTCGCCGGAAAATCGGCGGCAGGACAGCAGGCGATACCGGCGCGCCCAGGGTGTGGTTCAATGTTCGGTCGGATCCGGGGACGATTTATCCGCCTCGGTCTGATCGGATGCGTCCTTGGCCGCTTGAGCGTCCTGCTTGGCTTCATCGATCAATTGCTCACCCTCCTGCGCCTTCCCGCCGAGGATCATGTCCAGGCCTTCCTCGGCCTTGTTTTTGGCCTTTTGCGCCAATTCCTTGCCAATATCGCTATCCAGGGCCTTGCGCAGCCCGTCTTTCATCATGTCGGTCCAGGTCATCGTCGAGACTCCTTCCGCCAGCACTGGTTCAACGATGAACATTGAAAGGCCGAGTTGGTTGCCGGATCATTGGTGTTGACGTCATCCCAGGCATCCGCCATAGCAGGTTGACCCGTTAACGACCTTTGGCGCATGGTGCGCCCCCTCAGGGGTATTGGGACAGGTTATGGGCACGACACCGCGGCCACAGCAGGCAGATACCAATGGCGCTCTGGCGCCGTTTCAGATTCGCGGGTCCAGCTTCACGCTGTTGACCCTGAAGCTGAACGATCCTTCAGCCCCCGGCTTGTTCGAGCGGCTGGAGGCGACGTTGTCGCTCGCCCCCGGTTTTTACCGCAGCGCGCCCATCGTGCTCGACCTGTCCGAGCTGGTGCGGTCCCGCGTGACCGATCTGGTGGCGTTCTGCGACCGCTTGCGGGCGTTGTCACTGTCGCCCATCGGCTTCCAAGGCGCCACCGCGGAATGGGAGCATGAGGCGCTGACCGCCGGCCTGTCGGTTTTTCCCTCGGGCCGCGCTACCGAAACGGGCGCGGTCAAGCCGCGTAGCGCGCCGCTCAAGCGGCCCAGCGCCCGGATGGTCACGGAACCGGTGCGCTCGGGCCAGCAGGTCTATGCGTCGCAGGGCGATTTGATCGTCACCGCGCCGGTCAGCCGGGGCGCTGAACTCCTGGCCGATGGGCATATCCATGTCTATGGCGCTTTGCGGGGGCGGGCCGTAGCCGGTCTGGCAGGGGATCCCACGGCGCGTATTTTCTGTAAGAAATTAGACGCCGATCTGGTGTCCATCGCCGGTGTATATCTGGTCAGCGAACAGCTTGATCAGGATTTCATCGGCAAACCGGTTCAGATTAGGTTGGACGGCGACAAGCTCGTCTTCGAGCCGCTTTGACGCAACAGTTCGGAATGTAAGGACATCTACCTTGGCAAAAGTCATCGTCGTCACCTCGGGCAAGGGCGGTGTGGGCAAAACCACGACATCGGCAGCCGTTGCCGCCGGTCTGGCGTTGCGCGGCTTCAAGACGGTCGTCATCGATTTCGATGTGGGCCTGCGCAACGTCGATCTGATCATGGGCTGCGAGCGCCGGGTGGTCTTCGACTTCATCAACGTCATCAACGGCGACGCCAAGTTGCATCAGGCGCTGATCAAGGATAAGCGGGTCGAGAACCTGTATATCCTGGCGACGTCGCAGACCCGTGACAAGGACGCCTTGACGCAAGATGGCGTCGGCCGCGTCATCGACGAGTTGTCGGCAGATTTCGACTACATTATTTGCGACAGCCCGGCCGGCATCGAGCGCGGGGCCTTCTTGGCGATGTATTTCGCCGACGAGGCCATCGTCGTGACCAACCCGGAAGTGTCGTCGGTGCGCGATTCGGATCGCATGATCGGGTTGTTGACCAGCAAGTCGCGCAAGGCCGAGCAGGGCCAGACCCTGAGCAGCCACCTGCTGCTGACCCGCTACGACGTCGACCGCGTCGAAAAGGGCGAGATGCTGCGCGTCGAGGACGTTCAGGAAATCCTGGCGGTGCCGCTGATCGGTATCATCCCCGAATGCCCATCGGTGTTGCAGGCGTCGAATGTCGGTATGCCGGTGGTGCTCGACGATAAATCGGTGGCTGGCAAGGCCTATATGGAAGCGATTAGCCGCATCCTGGGCGAAGACATCGAGATCACCATTCCCAAGCCGGCCAAGAAAGGCCTGATCGATCGCATTCTGCGGAGGACCGCATGACCCTGTTCGGCCTTTTCGCCCGGCAGCCGCCGAAAACGGCGGAAGCTGCCCGTGAACGCCTGCAAATTCTGCTGGCGCACGAGCGCGCCGGCTTGGCCGGCGCCGATTTTCTGCCGCAATTGCAGCGGGAGATTATCGAGGTCATCCGCAAATACGTCGAAGTGGACGATGAGCGGGTGCAGGTGACTCTCGACCGCGAGCAGAACCTGTCGGTGCTGGAAGTGAACATCGAACTGCCCACCCCCGAGGCCAAGCGCCCGGCGCGCTGACCTTGTGGCGGGCCGCCGGCGGCTTATATGCGACGTCGGTGCTGTCCGCAGGGGTTGGCCGTGATGAGCCGGTTTCACATCTCCCGCCGGGGGTTCCTTGCTGGGGCTGCGGCGTTGTCGGTCTGTCGCGGCGCCATCGCGGCGACGCCGCATCATCCGGGATTTCCCAAGGGGTTCGTCTGGGGCGCTTCGACCTCGGCCTTGCAGATTGAAGGCGCCATCGCCGAGGATGGGCGCGGCCCCAGCATCTGGGAGACCTTCGCCCGTCAGCCCGGTGTGATCCGCGACGGCTCGTCTCCAGCGACGGCCTGCGACCATTACCACCGCTGGCGCGATGATATCGCCTTGATGAAGCGGAGCGGCTTGGAGGCCTATCGGTTCTCGGTGGCTTGGCCTCGGGTCATGCCCAAGGGGCGCGGGACGGTCAACGCCAAGGGGCTCGACTTCTACGACCGCTTGGTCGATGGGCTGCTGGCCGCCCGCATCCGCCCCATGGCCTGCCTGTATCACTGGGATTTGCCGCAGGCCTTGCAGAACCAGGGCGGCTGGATGAATCGCGACATCGCCAGTTGGTTCACCGACTACGCCCTGGCGGTAACCGCCCGCCTGGGTGACCGGGTCAGCGACTGGTTCATGCTTAACGAGCCGTCGGTGGCGGCGATCTTCGGGCATGCCTATGCCGAACATGCGCCGGCGCTGAATGCTGGCAAGGCCGGGTTGCTGACGGCGCTGCATCATCAAAATCTGGCGCAGGGGCGGGCGCTGCATGCCCTGCGCGCCGAACGCTCGGGCTGGCGGCTGGGCACCGTGCTTAGCCTGCAGCCGACGGTGCCGGTCAGCGCCAGCCCACAGGACCGCGCTGCCGCCATCCGCTGGGATGCGGCGTGGAACCGGGTCTCGCTGGATGGGGTGATGCGCGGGCAGGTGCCGGACATCCTGGCCGCCGACATGGAGCCGCTGGTCCAGTCCGGCGACATGGACATCATCCGCTTTCCGCTCGACATGCTGGGGGTCAACTACTACTCGCCGCTGGATATTCAATACCAGCCGGGGCGGCTGCTGGATGCCGGGTTCGGCCCCGCCGCCGTGCCGGGCGGGCGGGTTACCGCCATGGGCTGGCCGGTGCAGCCGGAGGGGCTGTTCCAGATGCTGATGGAGTTGAAGATGCTCTATGGCAACCCCGCGGTGTTCGTCACCGAGAACGGCGCCGCCTATGACGACCGTTTGGTCGGCGGACATGTCGCCGACCCCCAGCGCATCGCCTATCTGCGCGACCACCTGACGCAATTGGCGCGGGCGCGTCAGGCCGGATGCGATGTGCGCGGCTATCTGGTGTGGTCGCTGCTGGATAACTGGGAATGGCAGTTCGGCTATTCCCGCCGCTTCGGCCTGACTTATGTCGATTATCCCAGCCAGCGCCGCACCCCCAAGGACAGCCAGCTATGGTACCAAGGCGTGGCCAAGACCGGCCGGCTGGCATGAGCGTCACCGGGGCATCCCGTCGCACTCCACGCGATGCCTCCTCGTTCCGGTTGATCTATGGGCGGATTGAAGGCAAGATTGCGGCGCGTCGCAAAGGCTCGCTTCGTGCCCCATACCACTTGCGTCGTGGTGTCGGAGCCGAAAAAGGTGGCATTACGACAGCAAATCTTTTACGACCTACGCGTGGTGGCCTATGCCCCGCGAGATTTTCGGCGGACCCTCTCGGGTTCGACGCCAATGCACCATACGAAACGACTTCGGACGGCGGCGCGATAACCCGTGCCGCTCCATGTTGAGATCAACCTACCGCAACGGA
Source organism: Patescibacteria group bacterium (assembly GCA_035297005.1). Taxonomy (GTDB): domain Bacteria; phylum Pseudomonadota; class Alphaproteobacteria; order Rhodospirillales; family Magnetospirillaceae; genus DATGZW01. The sequence goes on along the minus strand of DATGZW010000327.1, from coordinate 7,588 downwards.
TCAGTGTAATGCCTCGTCAAACGCCTCTCTCTGACATCCGCAATATTGGTATCATCGCCCATGTCGACGCTGGCAAGACCACGACGACCGAGCGCATCCTTTATTACACCGGGCGCAAGCACAACATCGTCGACATCCACGACACCAAGGATCTCAAGACGTCGACCACCACCGACTATCTTGAGCAAGAGCAAAAGCGCGGCATCACCATTCAGTCCGCCGCTGTCTCGGCCTTTTGGCGTGGCAAGAAGATCAACGTTATCGACACCCCCGGCCACGTGGACTTCACCATCGAGGTGAACCGTTCGCTGCGCGTCCTCGACGGCGCCGTGGTTGTGTTCGACGGCGTTGCCGGTGTCGAGCCGCAGTCCGAGACCAACTGGCGCCTGGCCGACAACTACAACGTGCCGCGCATGTGCTACGTCAACAAGATGGACCGTAGCGGCGCCAACTATCGCCGTTGCGTCGAGATGATCCGCACCCGTTTGGGCGCCCGTCCGCTGATGATCCAACTGCCGCTGGGTTCGGAAGACAACTTCCGTGGCATGATCGATCTGGTCGAGATGAAGGCCCTGGTGTGGAAGACCGACGACAAGGACGAGCAGTGGGAAATCTGGGACATCACGCCTGACCTGGGCGCCAAGCTGGGCATCACCGTCAAGGAAGACCTGGACGTGCTGGCCTCGGTCGCCGAAGCCCGCTCCGAGCTGGTGGACACCGCCCTGGAGCAGGACGAGGCCGCCATGGAGATCTACCTGGAGACCAATGTCGAGCCGTCGCCCGACGTGCTGCGCGCTTGTCTGCGCAAGGGCACCCTGGTTGGCGCCTTTACCCCCGTGCTGTGCGGTTCGTCCTACAAGAACAAGGGCGTGCAGCAGGTTCTGGACGCCGTCGTCGATCTGCTGCCCGCTCCGACCGACGTTCCCGCCATCAACACCGTGGATGCCGACGGCAACCCGAACGGCGAGCGTCTGTCGAACGACGACGAGCCGTTCTCGGCCCTGGCCTTCAAGGTGATCAACGATACCTACGGCGCCCTGACCTTCGTCCGCGTCTATTCGGGCGTGCTGACCAAGGGCATGTCGGTGCTGAACAGCACCCGCGGCAAGCGCGAAAAGATCGGCCGCATGGTCGAGATGTTCGCCAAGGAAGCCCAGCCGGTCGAGGAAGCCCGCGCCGGCGACATCATCGCCCTGGTCTCGCTGTCCGAGACCGAGACCGGTGACACCCTGTGCGACTCCAGCGATCCGGTGGTTTTGGAGCGCATGCGCTTCCCCGACCCGGTCATCAGCGTCTCGGTCGAGCCGAAGACCAAGGGCGACCAGGAGAAGTTCTCCGCCGCTCTGGGCAAGATGGTTCGCGCCGATCCGTCGCTGCGTCTGGAAACCGACCGTGAAACCGGTCAGACCATCCTGCGCGGCATGGGCGAGCTTCACCTGGAAGTGACCCTGGATCGTATGCGTACCGAGTTCGGCGTCGAAGGCAACATGGGCAAGCCCCAGGTCGCCTATCGCGAGACGATCACCCAGTCGGTCGAACACGTCTACACCCACAAGAAGCAGACCGGTGGTTCGGGCCAGTACGCCGAAGTCAAGATCGTCTTCGAGCCGCGGGAGCGTGGCGCCGGCTTCACCTTCAAGGACGAAGTCGTCGGTGGTTCGGTGCCCCGCGAATACATTCCGTCGGTGGCCAAGGGTCTGGAAGTCCAGAAGGAAGACGGCGTCCTCGCCGGCTACCCGACCGTGGACTTCAGCGCTCGTCTGATCGACGGCAAGTACCACGACGTCGACTCGAACGCTCTGACGTTCGAAATCGCCGCCAAGGCTTGCTTCCGTGAAGGCATCAAGAAGGCTTCGCCGATCCTGCTGGAGCCGGTGATGAAGGTCGAAGTGGTGACCCCGGAAGATTACCTGGGCGACATCATCGGCGACGTGAACCGTCGTCGCGGCATGATCCTGGGTCAGCTGGAGCGTGGCACCAACATCGCTATCGAAGCCCATGTGCCGCTGAACGAAATGTTCGGCTACATCGGCCAGCTACGCGGCATGACCAGCGGCCGCGCCTCGTACACCATGGAATTCTCGCACTACGAGCCGGTGCCGAGGAACGTGGCGGACGAGATCATCGCCAAGCTGACCACCAAGGTCGCCTAAGGCTTCGGCCGCAAGCAGCTTTGACATGACGACGCCCGCCGGGGGAAACCTCGGCGGGCGTTTTCGTTTGGGAGGCGGGTGATTCAAAAGGGAACAGCAATTCCCCTCTGCCGTCATGCCCGCGTTTGTCGCGGGTATCCATGCCGTTGGGGCGGAGTGCATTGCTTTTATTGGTGTTTTTCGTTGCCGCAGGGATGGCTGGAACACGTCCGGCGATGACGGGTCAATGGAATGTGGCTGTTGCTTTCATCGGCTCATTCGCCCAAAGCCTCACGCCTCGCCGTTTGGCCCCACCACGGCATCCAGCAGCATTTCCTTGAACAGCTTGACCAGCTTCTGGTCCAGGTGGCCGACCATTTCATCGACCATGATCTTCAGCGCCAGTTCAGCGTCCATCGGCGGCTTGTAGATGCGGCGGTCGGTCAGGGCGCCGAACACATCGACGATTGACGCCATGCGCGCCAGTTCGTTCAATTGCGCCGACACCAAGCCGTTGGGGTAGCCCGACCCATCCAGCTTTTCGTGATGCTGTTCGGCGATGGTGATGATCCCCTTGGGGATCGGCTCATGCGCCTTCTTCAGATAATGTACCGAGGCCGGCACATGGCCCCGCATGATCACCCATTCCTCGGGAGTTAGGCGGCCAGGTTTATTCAGCACCTCATGCGGGATGGACATCTTGCCGACGTCATGCAGCAGACCGCCGCTGGCCAACAGCAATTGATCGGCCTGCGGCAGGCCGATGGTGTAGCCGAATAGCGATAACAGCGTCGCCACCCGCAGCGAATGCGCATAGCTGTAATTGTCGTAGTCGCGCACACCGCTGAGAATGCTGCGGAAGTCGTTCTTGGCGACGGCTTCGACCAGTGGCGAACAGGCGTCGCAGACGGTGCCATAGGCGATCGGTTCGCCCTTGTCGATGACGTCTGAAATGCTGTTGAAGACCTCGACGGTGCCCTTCAGCGCTTCACGTTGCAGTGGCGGCAGGGCTTCCCATTTGCGTTCGATGCCGTAGTTCAAATGGGCCGAGACGGCGCGGATCAGGGCGCTGCGGCGATAGGGCTTGACCAGATGGGCGTCGGCGAACTCCAACGCCGCCACGACCAGTTCGGGATCGTCGTTATTGGCGATGAACAGCACCGGCACCTTGGCCAGCGAGCGTTCCTGGCGCAGGGTGCGGATGAAGTCGATTCCGCCGAAGGGCGGCGTCTGTTCGCCGACCAGTACCAGACTGGGGATGACCACCCCCATGCCGGCGAGGGCACGGGTGGCGTCCGGATATTCGACCATGGCGTAGAACGACAACAGGGCGTCGGAGATCTGCTGTCGCGCCTTTGGGTTGCCATCCACCACGGCGACCAGATGCCGCTCCATATGGAGCGCGGCCTCGACATCCGCGCCTGCCGCGCGTCGCAAATGGCGAGAGGGTGAGTTCAGTCCAATCCCTCCGGCCGGCCGCGGAAGCCCATGGCGACCACATAGGTCTCGGCCGATTCGGCGCGGCTGGCGGGCGGCTTGGCGTGGCGCACGGTCTCGAAGCTGCGCTTAAGCAGTTCCAGCAACTGGCGCTCGGTACCGCCCTTGAACACCTTGGCGACGAAGGTGCCGCCGGGCGACAGAACCTCCAGCGCGAAGTACAGCGCCACTTCGCACATGTTGATGATGCGCAGATGGTCGGTCGGCGGGTGGCCGGTGGTGGGCGCGGCCATGTCCGACAGCACCACGTCGGCCGGGCCGCCCATAGCCTCTTTCAGCATGCCGGGGGCTTCGTCGGCCAGGAAGTCCTGGACCAGCACGGTGGCGCCGGCCACTTGATCCCATTCCAGGATATCGATGCCGACCACCTTGCCGCCATTGGTCGTCTGCGACTTGACCCGCTCGACGGCAACCTGGGTCCAGCCGCCGGGGGCGGCGCCCAGATCAACGACGCGCGTGCCGGGGCGCAGGAAGTGGAAGCGGTCGTCAAGCTGGGTTAATTTGAAGGCGGCGCGCGAGCGATAGCCTTGCCGCCGCGCCTCGATCACATAGGGGTCGTTCAACTGGCGTTGCAGCCAGCGCGTCGATGACGTGGTGCGGTTGCGCGCGGTGCGCACCCGTTCGTTCAACATGCGGCCGCCGGTCTTGCCCCCGGTGTTGCCGCCTTTTTTATCGTTTGTGCTCATTCCGCTGCCGCCTCGATCTTGTCGGTGCGCATCATAGAGAGCAGAACGCCTTCGCGCACCCCACGATCGGCGACGCGCAGCCGACCCACCGGCCATAACCGGCAAATTGCTTCCAAAATAGCACAGCCCGCGACCACCAGATCGGCGCGATCCTGGCCGATGCAGGGGTGATGGGCGCGTTGTTCGGCGTCGGCGCGCACCAGATGGCGGCTGACGCGCTTGACCGCGTCAAAATCCATGACCAATCCATCGACCGCCGAACGATCATAGCGCGGCAGGCTGAGATGGACGCCGGCCAGCGTGGTGACGGTGCCCGAAGTGCCCAGCATCTGCACCCGTCCTTCGGCGATCAGGCGCGACAGGAGGCCATCGGCGTCGAACAGGCGCAGGCGCTCGGTCACCGCATCGACGGTGTCGGCATAGCCTTGCGGATCGTTCAGGGCGGCGCCGCGCTCCTCGGCCAGGGTGACGACGCCCAGCGGCAGCGAGGCCAGCCCAACGATCTCCTCGGCGCCGGGGCGCGGCGATACCGCCACATGAATCAGTTCGGTGCTGCCGCCGCCGATGTCGAACACCAGGGCATCGGCGATGCGGCGGTCCAGCAGCGGGGCGCAGCCGGCCAGGGCCAGACGCGCCTCTTCTTCGGCCGAGATGATGTCCATGGCCAGCCCGGTCTCGGCGCTGACGCGGGCCAGGAAATCGTGGCAATTGGTGGCGCGTCGGCAGGCCTCGGTGGCGACGGCGCGAAAGCGGGTGACGCCGCGCCGGTTCATCCGCGAGGCACAGGTCTTCAGTGCTGCGATGGTGCGCTCCACGGCCTCAGGCGACAGCGCGCCCGAGGTCGCCAAGCCTTCGCCCAACCGCGTGGTGCGTGAAAAGGCGTCGAGCACGCGAAAGCCGTCGCCCTGCGGCGTTGCCATCAACAGGCGGCAGTTGTTGGTTCCCAGGTCGAGCGCGGCATAAACCAGTGGCGGCGCGGATGTCTCCTTTGCCGGCCGGCGGGCGGCGTGCCGATCGCTGACGGCCTGATCCAAAGGTGATGCTCCCCATTTGGGCATGGTGGCAGGGATGCCTGCAAAAGAAGATTGTAGGGGAGGGAAGGGGTATTCCGAAAGCTCCGAATCATCACCGAGGCGATATCTCGCCTTGGCCCGGCCCGGCCATCGGAACTTTCCACAGGAAAGGGGCTGGTAACGCCAGGAAAGATGTGTTAGAAGACGCGCCTTCTTGGACGGACCCATGCCCTGCTCGCGGCGGTTCACTCAAGAGGAAAGACAGAGTTTAGCCGCTTGTTGACAGGCGCGCCGAACCCGACTACATACACCGTCACTCGCTGATGGGGGATCGTCTAGCGGTAGGACAACGGTCTCTGACACCGTTTACCGTGGTTCGAATCCACGTCCCCCAGCCAAATAAAAGGCCCCACCGGAAACGGCGGGGCCTTTTTCCGTTCTGGGGGATTGGTTCGCTAATGCCATCATCATGTGCCGAGGGACGAGAGGCGCGGTTGTTGGTGTTGCCCGGCAGACTCCAAACCGGTAAAGTCCCTCGTCCATCTGGTGCCGGCGCGTGTCGAGCGCGCGGGAGAATCGGGAACGCGGTGTAACTCCGCGACGTGCCCAACGCTGTGAAGGGGGACTGATCGGATAGGGTGCCACTGGCTTAGGCTGGGAAGGCATCCGGTCGGAGTGAACCCAAGTCAGAAGACCGGCCAGAGGGAGATGGCTCGTTCCGCGCGGATGGCGGGACGGGCGTGCCATCACAGGGGACCGATGATGGATAGCACCACTCTTTTGCCTGCCGCCCCGCTGCCTTTGGCCGAACGCGAGGGCGTCTATCGCGCCATCCTGACCCGGCGGGATACACGCGGAGAATTCCTTCCCGATCCGATATCCGACGACGTGTTGAGCCGGATACTCACGGCCGCCCACCACGCCCCATCCGTCGGCTTCATGCAGCCATGGAGTTTCGTGGTGGTCCGCGACTCTGCCGTCCGGCGGCAAGTCCATGACGCCTTCCTCAAGGCGCACGCCGAGGCGACCCTGATGTTCCCCGAGGATAAACAGGACGTCTACCGCTCGCTCAAGCTTGAAGGGATCATGGAGGCGCCGGTCAATATCTGCATCACCTGCGACCGGGATCGTGCCGGCCCGGTGGTGATCGGACGCACCCATATCCGTAGCATGGACCTCTATAGCTCGGTCTGCGCCGTGCAAAACCTGTGGCTGGCCGCCCGCGCCGAAGGTCTTGGCGTCGGCTGGGTCAGCATCTTTGACAATGCCGTTGTTCAGCAGGCCTTGAACATCCCCAAGCGCATCACGCCGGTGGCTTATCTTTGCCTTGGCAAGGTCAAAGGCTATCACCCCCGCCCCGAATTGGAGGCGGCTGGCTGGCGGGCGCGGTTGCCGTTGGAGCAGTTGGTCCATTTTGACCAATGGGGCGAGCAGGACCAGGAGAGCGGCCTGCTGGATCTGATGCGGGACGATCAGATTGCCGTGCGTGACGGGCGCTTCATCGCCGACCGTCTGTAGGGATAACAAAGGCGATGGTGGCGGGACGATCCGCCGCCATCGCCGATGGATTGCTTACTTTACGGTTTCAAGATAGGCGATCAGGTTCTCGCGGGCCGTGGCATCCTTGACGCCGGGGAAGGGCATTTTGTTGCCGGCGATGAAGTCCTTGGGAGAGGTCAGCCATTTGTCCAGGCTGGCGGCGTCCCAGGTCACACCGGAGGCCTTCACCGGATCGGAATACTTGAACCCATCGACAGAGCCCGCCTTGCGCCCGACCACGGCGAACAGGCTCGGTCCGACCATGTTCTTACCGGCCTGGGCCGAATGACAGGACTTGCACTGGTTGAAGACTTTCTCGCCAGCGGCGGCGTCGCCAGCGGCAAAGGCCGGAGCAGCGGCGGAAATAGTGGTTACGGCAAACAAGGTGGCAAGAACGGACCAAGAGCGCTTCATAAATTTCTCCTGCATTGGAAAGAGTGATGTTCCGAGATAGGAACGCGCACGGATTTGCGCCAAATAGGCAGGCGTATTATCGCTCTGTTTGGCGGCGTTTTTGTTATCTGAAATCAAGGGAAATTAGTGCGCCGGCTTGATAGCGGCCGATCTGGCTTGCGCGACATTGGTGATGTGGGTGGCTTGCATCTCGACGAGAAATGCCGTCAGCGCCGTGTCGTCAATCGAGGGCAATGTCTCGCCGATGCGTTTGGCAACCCAATTTTGGCCACGAATCAGCAGATCCAGTTTTGCAGCCCAGTTTGCC
>DATGZW010000326.1:0-4192 GCA_035297005.1 Patescibacteria group bacterium | reverse complement strand
AGGGATGGCTGCCATCGGCGATGGCCGCCAACACCGAAGCGGCGTCGCCCAGATAGTCATGCTTGTAGGTCAGGTTGGCCTTCGGCCCCACCGACGCGATCTTGAAGCCGCCGCGCGCCCAACGCTTGCGGATGCGCGCGTTCAACACCGGCGCTTCCTTGCGCGGGTTGGTCCCGATCAGCAGCAGCGCGTCGGCGTCTTCGAGGCCGGCGATGGTGCTGTTGAACAGGTAGGAGACGCGCGGACCACCAAGCTTGGCGCCATCCTGGCGGCAATCCAGGTTGGCGGAACCCAGCTTGGCAGCCAAATCCTTGAGCGCCACAAGGGCTTCAGCATCGGCTTGGTCACCGGCGATGGCGGCGAACTTGCTACCGGCCAGACCTTTAAGCTTGGCGGAGATGGCGGCGAAGGCTTCCGACCAGCTGGCCGGCTGCAATTTGCCGTCCCGTCGCACATAGGGGCGGTCGAGGCGCTGACGGATCAGCCCGTCGATGGCGAAGCGGCTCTTGTCGCCCAGCCATTCTTCGTTGATGTCGTCATTGACACGCGGCAGGACGCGCATCACCTGATTACCACGAGCGTCGATGCGGATCGCCGAGCCGAGGGCGTCGAACACGTCGATGCTTTCGGTCTTGCGCAGTTCCCACGAGCGGGCGGTAAAGGAGTACGGCTTGTTGGTCAGCGCGCCGACCGGGCAAAGATCGATGATGTTGCCCGACAGTTCGGAGGTGAGCGCCTTCTCGACATAGGTGCCGACTTCCAAGTGCTCGCCACGGCCGGTGCCACCGAGTTCCGGCACGCCGGCAACGTCGGTAATGAAGCGGATGCAGCGCGTGCAATGGATGCAGCGGGTCATGGTCGGCTTGACCAGCGGCCCGTAGCTCTTGTCTTTGACCGCCCGCTTCTCTTCTTTATAGCGGCCACGATCGCCGCCATAGGCAATCGCTTCGTCCTGCAGATCGCACTCACCGCCTTGATCGCAGATCGGGCAATCGAGAGGGTGATTGATCAGCAGGAACTCCATCACGCCCTTCCGGGCCTTCAGGACGCTGGGCGTGTCGGTATGCACCACCATCCCCTCGCCCACCGGCATGGCGCAGGACGCCACCGGCTTCGGAGACTTCTCCACGTCGACCAAGCACATGCGGCAATTGCCGGCAATGGCTAGGCGCTCGTGGTAACAGAAGCGGGGGATTTCGATGCCGAGGATGTCGGCGGCCTGCAGGATCGTCGTCCCGGCCTCGACCTCTACCTCGCGTCCATCGATCGTCAGCTTGGGCATACTTCCTCCTCAGGCCGCACGGGCATTGGCACGGGCTTCATTGATGCGCCGTTCCAGTTCGGGGCGGAAACTACGGATCAGACCCTGGATCGGCCAGGCCGCCGCATCGCCGAGGGCGCAGATGGTGTGCCCTTCGACCTGGCGGGTGACTTCTTCCAGCATATCGATTTCGTCGATCGTCGCATTGCCGACGCACATACGTTCCATGACGCGCCACATCCAACCGGTGCCCTCGCGGCAAGGAGTGCATTGGCCGCAGCTCTCATGCATGTAGAAGCGCGAGAAGCGGGTGATGGCGCGAACAATGTCGGTTGACTTGTCCATCACGATCACCGCCGCGGTACCCAGACCCGAGCGCACTTCACGCAAGGAGTCGAAGTCCATCAGCACGGTGTCGCAGATATCCTTGGTCAGCACCGGGACCGAACAACCGCCGGGGATGATGCCCAGCAGGTTGTTCCAGCCGCCACGCACGCCGCCGCAATGCTTTTCGATGAGTTCCTTGAGCGGAATGCCCATTTCCTCTTCGACGTTGCAGGGGCGCTCGACATGGCCGGAGATGCAGAAGATCTTGGTGCCGGAATTCTTCGGACGGCCAAGGCCGCCGAACCACGCCCCGCCGCGACGCAGGATGGTCGGCGCAACGGCGATCGATTCCACGTTATTAACGGTGGTCGGGCAGCCATACAGACCGACGCCGGCCGGGAACGGCGGCTTCAAGCGTGGCTGGCCTTTTTTGCCTTCCAACGACTGGATCAGCGCGGTTTCTTCGCCACAGACATAGGCGCCGCCGCCGCGATGGACAAAGACATCGAAGCCCCAGCCCGAACCGCAAGCGTTCTTGCCAATCAAGCCGGCTGCATAGGCCTCGTCGATGGCGGTTTGCAGGTTCTCGGCCTCGCGGATGAACTCGCCGCGAATATAGATGTAGGCGGCATGCGCGTTCATGGCAAAGCCGGCCAACAGGCACCCCTCGACCAGCTTATGCGGGTCGTAGCGCATGATGTCGCGGTCTTTGCAGGTGCCCGGCTCGCCTTCATCGGCGTTAACCACCAGATAATGCGGCCGCGCGCCGACTTCCTTGGGCATGAACGACCATTTCAGGCCGGTCGGGAACCCCGCGCCGCCACGCCCGCGCAGACCCGAGGTTTTCATTTCCTCGATGATCCAATCGCGGCCTTTGGCCAGGATTTCCTTGGTGCCGCTCCAATCGCCACGCGACTGAGCGCCCTTCAGGCGGAAGTCATGGATGCCGTACAAATTCGTGAAGATGCGGTCCTGGTCGCGCAGCATGTCAGGCGTCTCCCCCAGGGATGCTGGTGAGCGTGGTCGGGCCACCGGCCGGAGCCGCGCCACTGCGTCCGGTCTGAGAACCGGGCTTGGGCGTCTCGCCGCGCTTCAGCGCGCGGATAATGTCCTTGGTCGATTCGATGCCAAGGTCTTCATAGTAGTCGTCACCGATCCAGATCACCGGCGCATTGACGCAGGCGCCCAGGCATTCAACCTCGGACAGGGTGAACAAGCCGTCGGCGGTGGTTTCGCCAATATGCACGCCCAGTTCCTGCTCCGCCGTCTCGACGATCTCCGCCGAGCCGCGCAGCATGCAGGGTACGTTGGTACAAACCTGCAGGTGGTACTTACCCACCGGCTTGAGCTGGAACATGGTGTAGAAGGTTGCGACCTCGTACACCCGCATCGGCGCCAGTTCGAGCATCTCGGCGACATGGTTCATTGCGGCGAGAGAGACCCAGCCTTCCTGACGCTGCACCAGATCAAGGATCGGCATGACGGCGGAACGCTGACGGCCAGCGGGATATTTGGCGATAAAAGCCTTGGCCTGAGCCAAGCTCTCCTCGGTGAAGGAGAACGTGGCGGGCTGGAAGGAGTCGTCGGAATTGATGCTGCTCATCGGTCGATCTCGCCGAAAACGATGTCAATGGAACCGATGTTCGCCACCACGTCGGCGAGCATATGGCCCTTGGACATGAAGTCGAGGCCCTGGAGGTGGGCGAAGGCCGGCGCGCGGATTTTGCAGCGATACGGCTTGTTCGACCCGTCGGAGACCAGATACACGCCGAACTCGCCCTTCGGCGTCTCGATCACGGTATAGGTCTCGCCAGCCGGAACATGGAAGCCCTCGGTGAAGAGCTTGAAGTGATGGATGAGGGCTTCCATCGAGGTTTTCATCTCGGCACGCGGCGGGGCGGCGATCTTGCGATCCTCGATCCGCACCGGGCCTTGCGGCATCTGCTGCAAGCACTGGCGCATGATCTTCAGCGACTCGCGCATCTCTTCCATGCGAACCATGCAGCGGTCGTAGCAGTCGCCGTTTTTGCCAACCGGAATATCGAAGTCGAGCTTGTCGTAGACCGCATAGGGCTGCGACTTGCGCAGATCCCAGGCGATGCCCGACGCGCGCAGATTGGGGCCGGAGAAGCCCCAGTCCATCGCCTCGGCCGCCGACACCACGCCGATATCGACGGTGCGCTGCTTGAAGATGCGGTTGTCGTTGAGCAGGTGCTCCATGTCGGCGAGAACCTTGGGATAGGTCTCTGTCCAGGCCATGATGTCCTCGGCCAAGCCGGCCGGCAGGTCGAAGGCCACGCCGCCGACGCGATAGAACGCGGCATGCAGACGGGCACCCGAGATGCGCTCGTAGAACTCCATCAACTTCTCGCGCTCTTCGAAACCGTAGAGCAGCGGGGTCATCGCGCCGACGTCGAGCGCAAATGAGGTACAGTTGAGGATGTGATTGAGAATGCGGCCGATCTCGTCGTACAGAACACGGATGTACTGGGCACGCGGCGGCGCTTCGATGCCGAGAAGCTTCTCGACCGCCAGCACGAAGGCATGCTCCTGGTTCATCGGCGCGACGTAATCCAAACGGTCGAAATAGGGGACCGCCTGCAT
>DATGZW010000325.1:0-26565 GCA_035297005.1 Patescibacteria group bacterium | reverse complement strand
CCATCGGCGCGGGCCAAGGCGACGATGTCGGTCAGGTAGTACTCGCCCTTGCGGTTGGCGTTGCCGACCCGCCCGATCAAGCCGGCCAAGCGGTCGCCGTCAATCGCCATGACCCCGGAATTGCACAAGGTCAGGGCGCGTTGTTCGGGCGTCGCATCGGCATGTTCGACGATGGCGTCCAGCCCGCCGGCCACATCGACGACCAGACGGCCATATTGCCCGCCATCTTGCGGGCGGAAGCCCAGCACCACCACCGCCGGATACGGCGCGGCGCGGCGGCAGGCCAGCATGGCGTCGAGAGTCGGGCGGGTAATCAGCGGGGTGTCGCCATACAGCACCAGCACAGTGCCGGAGAACCCGGCCAGCGCCGGCAGGGCTTGCGCCACCGCATGGCCGGTGCCCAAGCGCTCGGTCTGAATCACCGTGGCATGCGGCTGCACCGCTTTGGCGACCGCGTCCATATCCGGCCCGACCACCACCACCACCCGCTGAGGCTCCAGCGCCGAGACGGTGTCGAGAAGGTGGTTGACCATCGGACGCCCGGCCAGCGGATGCAGGACTTTGGGCGTGACCGACTTCATTCGCGTGCCCATTCCCGCCGCGAGCACGATGACGGCAATATTTTCTTGGGTCATGAGGCTTCCACGAACCTTGGCAAAACCACGCTGAAAGGATGACGCCGGACCCTGCCATAATCCGCACGGCAGGCCAACTCAATCTTTATTGCCAAGCATTTCACTCGAAAGGGCAGGCACCCCGGCGGATCACTCAGCCGCATGCCCCGTTGACTTGTCGGAAAAGGCGCACAGGTCGGCGACCGGGCAGGCGGCGCAGTCCGGCTTGCGCGCTTTGCAGATATAGCGCCCATGCAGAATCAGCCAATGGTGGGCGTGACGCTTCCAGCGGTCGGGAGTCACCCGTTCCAGCGCTTGCTCGACCTCGGTGGGGGTCTTGCCGGGAGCCAGTCCGGTGCGGTTGCCCAGGCGGAAGATATGGGTATCGACGGCGATGGTGGGATGCCCGAAGGCGACATTCAGCACCACATTGGCGGTTTTGCGGCCGACGCCCGGCAGGGCTTCCAGGGCGGCGCGGTCTTCCGGCACCTCGCCGCCGTGACGTTCCAGCAGCAGGCGCGACAGCTCGATGACGTTGCGGGCCTTGGTGTTGAACAGGCCGATGGTCTTGATGTGTTGCTTCAACCCCTCTTCACCCAAGGCCAGCATGGCGGCCGGGGTATCGACGCTGGCGAACAAGGCGCGAGTGGCCTTGTTGACGCCGATATCGGTGGCTTGCGCCGACAGCACCACGGCGACCAGCAAGGTGAACGGGTTATGATACGCCAGCTCACTTTTCGGTTCGGGATTGCCGGCGGCGAGGCGGGCGTAGAACTCGTCGATTTGACCGGGACTCATCGGTGACTACCTCCTTGCGGGCCGACCATGGTAGCATCGCCCGCCGATGGGTCGGCAAGGAGACAGAGACGGTGGCGATGAACTGGTGCAAACGAGCGGTAACCCTGGCGACAGCGCTCGCTTTCCTGACGGCTTGCGCCGATTCGCCCGACGACACCAAGAAGCCGCGCCGAGAATCCAAGCGACAGTCGCCGATGGCCGTGCCCGCCCCGGTGATGCCGGCGGGCACCTTCGACCGCGCCAAGGAACAAGCCGAACTGTCCGCCGCCCGATCCGCCCGCGCCGCCGGTGACAACACCCGTGCCCGCGCCCTGGCCGACGCCGCCATCGCCCATTGGCCCGGCGACGAAGCGGCGTGGGACGAATACAAAGCGGACTGTCAGGCGTTGAACGACGATCCCGGTGTCCACTACGCCTCGTTCTTCCATGATAAAATCGACTATGTGAACCCGCTGCCGCCGCGCGCCGCCGTGCTGGGCTTCCAGAACATCGCCGAGGAAGAGGTCGGCACCTCCGACGCCGGCTACACCTACGACCAGCGCAGCATCGACATGGGCCGCCGCTTGTGGGCGTTCTACAACACCGTGGATCCCATCACGCCGCAACGCGAGGCCCAGGCCACCGACAGCTTCGTCGATGACTCGCCGCTGCTCGACATGACGGTGTTCGGCCTGATCACAGCCGGCGTTCTAACCGCCATCAAGAGCGCCGCCAACACCTCGACCAAATAAGGTTGGCGAGCGGCGCCGTCAGATGATCCCCAACACGTCCTGCATGGAATAAAGGCCCGGCGGCTTGCCGTGGCCCCAGCGGGCGGCGCGCACCGCGCCCTTGGCGAAAACCTGACGCGACGAGGCCTTGTGCGTCAGTTCGATGCGCTCGCCATCGGCGGCGAAGACGACCGTATGGTCGCCGACCACATCGCCGCCACGCAAAGCGGCGAAGCCGATTTCACCCATGGGCCGCGCCCCGGTGATGCCGTCGCGGGTCTTTTGCCAGACATCGGCCAAGACCACGCCACGCCCGGCGGCGGCAGCCCGGCCCAGCCCCAAGGCCGTGCCCGAGGGAGCATCGACCTTGTGGCGGTGATGCATCTCGACGATTTCAATGTCGTAGGTGGCCGGATCGAGGACACGAGCCACCTGTTCGACCAGAGCGAACAGCAGATTGACACCGACACTCATATTGGGCGCCCACACCACGGCGGTGCGCGTCGCGTGTTCGCGCAGCAGGGCTTCCTGCTCCGGCGTCAGACCGGTGGTGCCGATGATATGCACGGTGCGGGTCTCGGCGGCCAAAGCGGCATGCTCGACGGTGGCGGCGGGCGAGGTGAAGTCGATCACCGCATCCGAGCATTCGAACAGCGTCTTGGGATCGGTGCCGATGGCCACGCCAATCCGCCCGCGCCCGACCAACTCGCCCAAATCGCGGCCAATGGCGTCGCCGCCCGCCCGATCGGTGCCGCCCGACAGCGCCACGCCGTCGGTGTCCAGCACTTCACGCACCAGCATCTGTCCCATGCGGCCGGCACAGCCGACGATTCCGATTTTGATCATAGCGTCAGTCCTTCAGGTCTTCCCAAAGTTCGCGCACCTTGGCGAAGAACCCGGCCGATTGCGGGCTGGTTTCCTTGCCGCCGTCACCTTTTTCGAATTCGCGCAGCAGTTCTTCCTGGCGCTTGGTCAGATTGACCGGAGTCTCGACCGCCACCTCGACGAACATGTCGCCGCGCGAGGGGCTGCGCAGAACGCTCATGCCTTTGCCGCGCAGGCGGAACTGGTGCCCCGCCTGGGTGCCCGCGGGCACGCTGATGCGGGCGCGCGAGCCGTCGATGGAGGGGACTTCGATGGTGCCGCCCAAGGTCGCGGTGACCATGGTCAGCGGCACCCGGCAATGAATGTTGGCGCCCTCGCGCTGGAACAGGCGATGCGCCGCCACCGAGAGGAAGATGTACAAATCGCCGTTGGGCGCGCCGCGCATCCCCGCCTCGCCCTCGCCGGTCAGGCGGATGCGGGTGCCGTCCTCGACGCCCGGCGGCACGGTGACCGACAGCGTCTTGTCCTTGCGCACGCGGCCCGAACCGCCGCAGCCCCGGCAGGGATCCTTGATGACCTTGCCCATGCCATGGCAGGTCGGGCAAGTCCGCTCAATGGTGAAGAAGCCCTGGGTGGCGCGCACCTTGCCGGCGCCCCGGCAGGTGGTGCATTCGACCGGAGCGGTGCCGTTGGCGCCGCCGGTGCCTTTGCAGTCTTCGCATTGGGCCGTGCTGGGAATGGTGATCTGCGTGGTCTTGCCGGCGAAGGCTTCCTCCAGCGTGATCTCCATGTTGTAACGCAGGTCGGCGCCGCGCGCCCCAGCGCCGCCACCGCGTCGCCCGCCCATGAATTCGCCGAACATTTCGTCGAAGATGTCGGCGAAGCCCGAGGCGAAGTGGAAATCGCCGCCCGGTCCGCCGCCGCCTTGCCGCCCGCCGCCCTGTTCGAAGGCGGCATGGCCATAGCGGTCATAGGCCGACCGCTTCTGGTCGTCCTTGAGAACGTCATACGCCTCGTTGATCTCGCGGAACTTTTGATCCGCCGTCGGATCATTCGGATTGCGATCCGGATGGAGCTGCATGGCGAGCTTGCGATAGGCCTTTTTCAGGTCGTCCGCAGTGGCGTCCTTGGCCAGACCCAGAACCTCGTAATAGTCCCGCTTGCTCATACTGATCCGCTCTGCTCCACACGAGCCACCGCCCCGAAGACGCAAGTGCCTTCGGGGCGGGGTCTTACCACATCGGTATCAAGAAAGACTTACTTGTCCTTCTTGTCGCCGTCCACTTCTTCGAAATCGGCATCGACGACGGTCTCGCCGCCGGCATGCTGACCACCCGCCTGAGCACCGGCACCGGCGGCACCGGCGTCCGGAGCGTCCTGCTGGGCTTTGTACATGGCTTCGCCAAGCTTCATCGACGACTGCAACAGAGCCTCGGTCTTGGCCTTGATGACGGCGGCGTCACCGCAATCCAGGACATCCTTCAGCGCCTTGAGATCGCTCTCGATCTGCGCCTTCTGGTCGGCCGGAACCTTGTCGCCGAACTCGACGACGTTCTTCTCGGTGGTGTGGATCAAGGCGTCCGCATGGTTGCGGGCTTCGATCGCTTCCTTGCGCTTCTTGTCTTCGCCGGCGTGGATTTCGGCATCCTTGACCATCTTTTCGATGTCGGCGTCGTTCAGACCGCCCGACGCCTGGATGCGGATCTGCTGTTCCTTGCCGGTCGCCTTGTCCTTGGCCTGCACCGACACGATGCCGTTGGCGTCGATGTCGAAGGTGACCTCGATCTGCGGCATGCCGCGCGGAGCCGGCGGCAGGCCGAGCAGGTCGAACTGACCGAGCATCTTGTTGTCCTGCGCCATCTCGCGCTCGCCCTGGAAGACGCGGATGGTGACCGCCGTCTGGTTATCCTCGGCGGTCGAGAACACCTGGCTCTTACGGGTCGGGATGGTGGTGTTGCGGTCGATCAAGCGGGTAAACACGCCGCCCAGGGTTTCAATGCCCAGGCTGAGCGGGGTCACGTCGAGCAGCAGGACGTCCTTGACCTCGCCCTTCAGCACGCCGCCCTGGATGGCGGCGCCGATGGCGACGACCTCGTCCGGGTTGACGCCCTTATGCGGCTCGCGGCCAAAGAACTCCTTCACCGTCTCCATGATCTTGGGCATGCGGGTCATGCCGCCGACCAGGATCACTTCGTCGATCTCGCTGGCCTTCAGGCCGGCGTCGCGCAAGGCGGCGCGGCAGGGCTCGACGGTGCGGGCAACCAGATCCTCGACCAAGGCTTCCAGCTTGGCGCGGGTCAGCTTGATGTTCAGATGCTTGGGGCCCGAGGCATCGGCGGTGATGAAGGGCTGGTTGACTTCGGTCTGCATCGAAGCCGACAGCTCGATCTTGGCCTTTTCCGCGGCTTCCTTCAGACGCTGAAGGGCCAGACGGTCCTTGCGCAGATCGATACCCTGCTCGCGCTTAAACTCGTCGGCAAGGTAGTCGATGATGCGGGCGTCGAAGTCTTCGCCACCCAGGAAGGTGTCGCCGTTGGTCGACTTGACTTCGAACACGCCGTCGCCGATTTCCAGCACCGACACGTCGAAGGTGCCGCCGCCCAGATCGTAGACCGCGATGATGCCCGCGCCCTTTTTCTCCATGCCATAGGCCAGAGCGGCTGCGGTCGGCTCGTTGATGATACGCAGCACTTCCAGACCGGCGATACGCCCGGCGTCCTTGGTGGCCTGACGCTGCGAGTCGTTGAAGTAAGCGGGGACGGTGATGACCGCCTGAGTCACTTTCTCGCCCAGATAGTTCTCGGCGGTTTCCTTCATCTTGCCCAGGATGAAGGCGGAAATTTCGCTGGGGCTGTATTTCTTCCCCTGAGCCTCGGTCCAGGCGTCGCCGTTGTCACCTTCAATGATATGATAGGGGACCAGCGACGCGTCCTTCTTCGTCACCGGATCGTTGAAACGCCGGCCGATCAGGCGCTTGATGGCGAACAGCGTGTTCGACGGATTGGTCACCGCCTGACGCTTCGCCGCCTGTCCGACAAGGCGTTCGCCCGAATCCGCAATGGCCACCATGGACGGCGTGGTCCGCGCGCCCTCGGTGTTTTCGATCACCTTCGCGGTCTTGCCTTCCATAATGGCGACGCAGGAATTGGTCGTGCCCAGGTCGATACCGATGACTTTGCTCATTGCTTCCTCTTGCGTTGCGGCCGGTGCCCACGGTCCTAAAATCAAGCAACCACAGGGCCCGCCTTCGGTTGTCACCTATGGATGTCCCCTCGCGGGGCTCCGGGTCTTGATCACAGTGCGGTATATAAGGCGCTTCCGGATGGGGCGCAACCGACCCCCCGGCGCAGCCCGATTGAGGCGAATGTTAGCACTCATGATTGGTGAGTGCCAAGACCCGATGCGCATTCTCCCGCAAATCCGCCGCCGCAGGCGGTCTGAGCCCCAGGTTTTTTCATTTACATGCTGTTTGCATGCGCTGAAAGCTTGAGCATTTGTCTGGGCTTTGGTTGAATGCGCGCCACAACGCTGCGGTGCGGCAAACCGGGCCGACGGCCCAACCCCGACAGACCACCACCAGGAGGAACCGGCGTGACAGAGCACGGCAGGATGGACCCGGCAACGCGGCGAAGGATTCGCTATCGCCTGTTGCAGGTCGGCATGCTGCTGCTGATGGGCATCGCCTTCTTCATCGCCGCCCTGGCCCAGCCGGTGTTCAACTCGGCCTTTATCGGCTGGGTGGCGCTGGCTTGCCTGCTGATTGCCGTCGGCGGTTTCTGGTGGGCTGGACGTCAGGCCGAGCGACGCGGCGGGCCGATCGTGTTCCACGACCACTTCCCGATGGATTGACCAAACCCGCCTTGCCGGAGGTGCCATGATCGTCTCCGCCAGCGTCCGCACCGACATCCCCGCCTTTTACGGCCCGTGGTTCCGCAACCGCTTCCGCGCCGGCTTCGCCCGCGTCGCCAGTCCCTATGGCGGGCCGGTCTCGACGGTGCCGCTGCGCCAGGGCGTCGATGGGATGATGTTTTGGACCCGCAACATCGGCCCGTTCCTGCCGATGCTCGACGAGGTGGCCGAGGCCGGCATGCCGTTCATCGTGCAGTACACCGTCACCGGCTATCCGCGCGCGCTGGAAAGCTCGGTGGTTGGCTCATGCCGCTCGGTCAGCCTGATCCGCCAACTGGCCGAGCGCTTCGGCCCGCGCGCGGTGGTGTGGCGCTATGATCCGATCGTGGTCAGCGACCTGACACCGCCCGCCTGGCACGTGAACAATTTCACCGCCCTGGCCCGCACCCTGGAGGGGTCTGTCGACGAGGTGGTGGTCAGCTTCGTCCAAAGCTACCGCAAGACCGCCCGTAACATGGCGACCGCCACCCAAGCCCATGGTTTCACCTGGGGCGATCCCGCCACCGAGGAGAAACGCCAAGCCATCGCCCGCCTCGCCGACATCGCCCGAGGCTTCGGCATGGCGCTGACCCTATGCACCCAGCCCGACTTAGCCATCGAGGGTGTAGCCGCCGCCCGCTGCATCGACGCCCAACGGCTGGCCGATGTCGCCGGACACCCCATCATCGCCAAGACCAAGGGCAACCGCCCCGGCTGTCTTTGCGCCGAAAGCCGCGACATTGGCGCTTATGACAGCTGCCCGCATGGCTGCGCCTATTGCTATGCGGTCAACCGCCCCGGCTTGGCCAAGGCGCGCTTTCACGCCCACGATCCGCTGGCCGAAATGCTGGTTCCGGGCGATGGCGACGGAATGGCTTTGCAGACACCGGGGCCTTCTCTACTATGACCTTTGATATCCCATTCCCAGAACAGATGCTGTCGTGACCCGATCTCCCCGCCTGTCCATTGTCGTCCCCTTTTTCAACGAATCGCCCAATGTCGAGCGCTTCTTCGAGCGCTTGCTGCCGGTGCTCGACGGCATTCGCCTGAATTGGGAGGTCATCTGCATCAATGACGGCAGCCGCGACGACACGTTGGACAAGCTGGTCGCCATCCACCAGCGCGAGGCGCGGATCAAAGTCGTCGGGCTGTCGCGCAATTTCGGCAAGGAACAGGCGCTGTCCGCCGGGCTGGCCTATGCCGAGGGCGATGTGGTGATTCCCATCGACGCCGATTTGCAGCATCCGCCCGAGCTGATCCCGGCGATGCTGGACAAATGGCGCGAAGGCTATGACGTGGTCTTCGCCGTGCGCAGCCAGCGCACCGGCCAGGGGCTGCTATCGAAGCTGTTCGCCAAGGCATTCTATTGGGTGTTCGACAAGCTGTCGGAAGTCCCGCTACCGCGCGAGGCGGGCGATTTCCGCCTGCTCGACCGCAAGGTGGTCGAGGTCATCAACGCCATGCCCGAACGCACCCGCTTCATGAAGGGCATCTTCGCCTGGGTCGGATTCCGCCAAGTCGGCATTCCGTATGAACAGGAAGAACGCCTTTTCGGCGAAACCAAATGGGGCTTCCTTAATCTGCTGCGCTTCGGCTTCGACGGGCTGGTGGCGTTTTCCGATTACCCTTTGCGCATTTGGGCGGTGATCGGCTCGATCATCTCCGGCTTTGCCTTCCTCTACATCGTGGTGCGGTTGATCCGCACCTTGATCTACGGCATCGACGTGCCCGGCTATGAATCGATCATCGTCATCGTGCTGTTTCTCGGCGGCGTGCAGTTGATCACCCTGGGCATCCTTGGCCATTATCTGGGCCGGGTGTTCAACGAGGTGAAGGGCCGCCCGCTGTTCATCGTGCGCGACCGCTTCGGCTTCAGCGACACGCCGTCGAACAAGGGGCGGGACTGAGGCCGTCTAAAAATCGATGCAGCGGCCGCCGCGTTCCCAATCCTGGTAGCGGGTCGGATCGGGGCCTTGCCGTCCACCGACCTCCGGAGCCTGATCGGCTGGCTTGGCCGGCGTTTCGGTCGGCTCCTTGGCCGGTTTGACATCCTCTGACGACGGCTGCGGAGATTTGGTCATGGCGTCGAACCTCTTGAACGATGAGACCGGCATACTTATTCATGTCCGCCCGGCGGATCAATCGCGGATCGAAAAAGATATGAGCATTCCCACGACCCTTGCCGCCTCCCGTCCCGGATCACGCGGTTGATCTCGCGCGACGCGTTCGGCGCGCGTGCCGTCGCCCTCAACGGCTTGAGCAATGTATTGCGCCGCCGGCTGGCGCTCGACGACGCCCTCGACCTGAGCGGGCTGGAGGAGGAACGCGAGCGCGGCTTCGCCCGCCTGCTGGTCGCCACCACCTTGCGACGCCTGGGCCAGATCGACGCCTTGATTGCCCATTGCCTGAAAGACCCGCTGCCGGCCAAGGCCAGCTTGGCGCAGGACATCCTGCGCATGGGCGTGGCGCAGTTGGTGTTCCTTGAGGTGCCGCCGCATGCCGTCGTCGATACCGCCGTCAACATGGCCAAGGCCGCCAAGCTGACCGCGCATCAGAAACTGATCAACGCCGTGTTGCGCCGCATCTCCCGCGAGGGCCGCGCGCTGGCCGACGCCCAGGATGCTCCGCGCCTGAACACCCCGCCGTGGATGTGGCAATCATGGAGCGCCGCCTATGGCGCCGCCACCGCGCGGGCCATCGGCGAGGCGCATCTGCATGAAGCGCCGCTGGATATCAGCGTCAAAGGCGACCCCGCTTTGTGGGCCGGACCGCTAGAGGCGGAAATCCTGCCCGGCGGCACCCTGCGCCGCGCCGCTGGCGGTCAGGTCTCCGCCTTGCCCGGCTATGCCGAGGGCGCATGGTGGGTGCAAGACGCCGCCGCCGCGCTGCCCGCCCGCCTGCTGGGCGACATCACCGGCAAACGGGTCGCCGATCTTTGCGCGGCACCCGGCGGCAAGACCTCGCAACTGGCCGCTGCCGGGGCGCGGGTCACCGCCCTCGACCGCTCGGAAAAGCGGCTGGACCGGCTGATGAAGAACCTCGACCGGCTGGATCTGTGGGCCGAGGTGGTCACCGCCGACGCCGCCGTGTGGCGTCCCGATTCGCCGCTCGACGCCGTGTTGCTCGACGCGCCGTGCTCGGCCACCGGCACCCTGCGCCGCCACCCTGATGCGCTGTGGCTGAAGCATCCCGCCGATATCGCCAAGCTGGCCGCCACCCAAGACCGCCTGCTGCTGGCGGCGCTGGACATGCTGAAGCCGGGCGGCACGCTGGTCTATTGCACCTGTTCCCTGCAATACGAGGAAGGCGCCGAGCGCATCGACGCGCTGCTGGCCGGACATGCTCCGGCGCGCCGCATCCCCATCACCGCCGCCGATTTGGGCGGCTGGTCCGAAGGCGTGACCGCCGTCGGCGACCTGCGCAGCCTGCCCTGCCATATGGCGGAGAAAGGTGGTATGGATGGCTTCTTCGCCGCACGCCTGGAGCGACTGTGACCCAAGCCCCCGCCAGTCCACGCCGCTTCGTCCTGCTGGACCGCGACGGCACCGTCAATGTCGAGCGGAACTATTTGTCCTCCCCCGATCAGTTGGAGCTTTATCCCGGTGTCGGCCCGGCTTTGCGCCGGCTGAGCGAACTGGGCTTCGGCATTGCCGTGGTGACCAACCAATCGGGCGTCGCGCGAGGATATTTCGACCTCGAAATGTTATCCAAGGTGCATGAGCGCCTGACCGAACTTTTGGCCGCCGAAGGCGTCACCCTGGATGGCATTTACATCTGTCCACACAGCCCCGAAGACGATTGCCGCTGCCGCAAGCCATTGCCGGGAATGGTCGAACAAGCCGTCGCCGAGCATGGCTTCGACCCCAAACTGGCCTTTCTGGTCGGCGACAAGGCTCTCGACATCGAGATGGGCCAAGCCGTTGGCGCCACCGCCATTCTGGTCCGCACCGGCTATGGGGCCAAGACCGAAGCGGCGGAAAACTGCGCCCCCGCCGTGGTCGTCGATGACCTTCCCGCCGCCGCCGCCTGGATCGAACGAATGGTCGGGACCGCCCAAACCGCACGGAGCACCGCGTCATGATGCTGTCCGCCCTGGTCGTCGTCCATAACGAGGAAGACCGTCTGGCCGCCTGCCTGGAAAAGCTGGCCTTCGCCGACGAAATCGTCGTCGTCCTCGATAAATGCACCGATGGCAGCAAAGCCATCGCCCAACGCTTCACCGACCGCATCGTCGAAGGATCGTGGGAGTTGGAGGGGCCGCGCCGCAACACCGGCATCGAGTTCTGCCGGGGCGATTGGATCGTCGAGTTCGACGCCGACGAGCACGCGACTCCGGCCCTGGCCGCCGAACTGCGCGGCATGGCCGACAACTCGACCTATGCCTATCATGACATCCCCGTCGATAACTGGATCGGCAAGAAGCTAGTCCGGCGCGGCTGGGGCGCGTCCTTCGGCAAGCCCGCTTATCCGGGGCTGTTCCGCAAGGAAGCCAAGCGCTGGGGCAATGACCGGGTGCATCCGCGCCTGACCCTGATCGGCAAAAAAGGGCCGGCGCTGCATAACCGCGTTCAGCATTACGTCGATCGTAACATTTCCGATATGATCCGCCGCCTGGACGCCTATTCCACCGCGCGGGCCAAGGATTTGCGCGAGTCGGGAAAGATCGGTTCGGGTCCGCACAATGCCCGGCGCATCGTCTCGCGCTTTTGGCGCTGCTATATCAGCCGCAGCGGCTGGCGCGAGGGCGGGCATGGATTCCTGATCGCTTTGTTCGCCGCCATCTACCCGCTGGTGTCCTACCTCAAGGCCAAATACGAGGACGAATAACCATGGCGCGCGTGGTCATGACCGATGACGG
Organism: Patescibacteria group bacterium; assembly: GCA_035297005.1. GTDB lineage: Bacteria > Pseudomonadota > Alphaproteobacteria > Rhodospirillales > Magnetospirillaceae > DATGZW01. The sequence continues at coordinate 14,872 of DATGZW010000325.1, read as the reverse complement.
CATCAGCTTCGACGGGCAGGTCAAGGACCAGAAGCCGTTGGGCGGAGCCGAATCCGCTTTCGCCGAACTGGCCGAAGTGCTGGCCGCGCGCGGCCATGACGTGTCGGTGCATAACCGCTGCGACGCATCCCTGACCTGGAAGGGCGTGCGCTGGTCGCCGCTCGATCAGGGTGTGCCGGAGTCCGCCGACCTTTACATCGCCAACCGTTCGAACCACCTGATCCCGCTGTGCCGGGGGGCGCGGCGCACGGTGTTCTGGATTCACAATCCCGCCGGCTATCTGTTGAAGCCGCGCTATCAGTGGCCGCTGTTCCTGCGCCGCCCGGTGATCGTATTTTCCGGCGACAGTCACCTGTCCACCTATCCATCCTGGGCCTTTGCCGGTCAGCGGGTGATCATCCCCTATGGCATCACCCCGATCTTTCTCGGTGCCGCCGAGCGCAGCGAAGCGCCGCCGCCGCGCGCGGTGTTCCTGTCCAACCCGCTGCGCTCGCTGGATTGGCTGCTCGACGTCTGGGCCGAGCGCATTGCCCCCAAAGTGCCGGGCGGCGAGTTGCATATCTTCGCCGGAGCCTCGATCTATGGCGCCGCTGGAGCCGCCAAGGCCGGCAAGATGACGCCGATTCTCGACCGCGCCGCCTCGATGGCGGGGCAGGGTGTGATCCTGCGCGGGCCGGTGCCGAAAAGCCAATTGGTCGAGGAAATGCGCCAAGCCCGCTGCTTCCTCTATCGCGGCGACATCGGCGAGACCTTTTGCAACGCCGTCGCCGAACCCCAGGCCATGGGCCTGCCCGGCGTGGTCGAGGACATCGCCTGCATGAAGGAACGCATCGTCGATGGCGAAACCGGCTTCGTCGTTTCCGGGGCCGAGGACTTCGCCAAGGCCGGTATCCGCCTGCTGACCGACGACACGCTGTGGCTGGACCAGCACCGCAAAGCGCTGAGCTTGCAAGGCCGCTGGGGCTGGCCGCAGGCCGCCGAAGCCTTCGAACGGCTGATCGCGTAGTGCTTCGGCCCATTCAAAAAGCGTGGGACAGTCCCCCCCCCCGTCATGGCCGGGCTCGTCCCGGCCATCCACGCCGCTCAGCCTAAACTGCATTATAAACAATATGTTATGATGCATCCGCGTGGATGCCCGGAACAAGTCCGGGCATGACGAAAAAGAGATTAGACGCGATTCTTATGTCTAGATCACGGCGCTAAGAGGAACCGAACCAATGTGCGGCATCGCAGGCCTGCTGGACCTGGGACGGGCGACCGGCGAGGACGCCCTGACCGCCCGCATCACCGCCATGACCGACAGCATGGTGCATCGCGGCCCCGACGCGGGCGACCGCTGGATCGATACTTCGGCGGGCATCGCCTTGGGGCATCGCCGCCTGTCGATCATCGATTTGTCGCCGGCCGGGGCGCAGCCGATGGCTTCGGCCGATGGGCGCTTCGTCATCGTCTATAACGGCGAGGGCTACAACGCCGACGAGTTGCGCGCCGAACTGGCGATGCTCGGCCACCGCTTCCGCGGCCATTCCGACACCGAAGTCCTGGTCGAAGGCTTCTCCGCCTGGGGCGTCGAGGCGACCATCCGCCGCTTCAACGGCATGTTCGCCATAGCGGTGTGGGACCGCGCCGAGCGGCGGCTGTCGCTGGCGCGCGACCGCTTGGGCATCAAGCCGCTGTTCTGGGGCCGCTTCGGCCAAACCGTGCTGTGGGGGTCCGAGCTGAAGGTGCTGCGCGCCTGCGGCGGCTGGCAAGCGGAGATCAACCGCGACGCCGTGGCCGGTTTCCTCCGCCATAGCTATGTCCCCGCCCCATTGAGCATCTATCAAGGCGTGGCCAAGCTGGAGCCGGGCCACATCCTGACCATCGGCCCCGATGGCGTGATCGACGACCGCGTCTATTGGGACGCCCGCTTAGCCGCGCGCGATGGCATCGCCACCCGCCGCGACTGGTCCGACGCCGAGGCCACCGACCAGTTGGAAGCCCTGCTGACCGACGCCGTGCATCGGCAAATGGTCGCCGACGTTCCGCTGGGGGCGTTTCTGTCGGGAGGGATCGATTCCTCCACCGTGGTCGCCTTGATGCGGACCAAGCCGGGGGCGCGGGTGCGGACCTTTTCCATCGGCTTCCCGGTGGAGGGTTACGACGAATCGCAGCATGCGGCGGCGGTCGCCCGCCATCTGGGCACCGAGCATACCGAACTGATCGTTGAGCCGTCACATGCCCTCGATCTGGTGCCGCATCTGGCTGATTGGTATGACGAGCCCTTCGCCGATTCCTCGCAGATCCCCACCCTGCTGCTGGCCAAGATGACCCGCCAGCATGTCGCCGTGGCGCTGTCGGGCGATGGCGGAGACGAATTGTTCGCCGGCTATAACCGCTATTTCTGGTCGGGCCGCCTGCAAAGCATCCTGGGCAAGATGCCGCCGGCGACCCGGCGCGGCGTGGCGAACGCGTTGCGCATGGCCTCGCCGTCCGCCTGGGACAAGCTGGCTGGACTGATCCCGGCGCGGCTGCGGCTGCCGCAACTGGGCGACAAGGTGCATAAGCTGGCCGGCGTGCTGGAACTCGACGAGATGGGGCGCTATCGCCGGCTGGTCTCGCATTGGGAAAACCCCGACCAAATGGTGGTGGGCGGGCATGAGCCGCACGGAGCCATTTGGGACGCCCTTATGCTGACCGACTTTCCCAACGGCATGGACCGCATGCAGGTGCTGGACGCGCTGACCTATTTGCCCGACGACATCCTGACCAAGGTGGACCGCGCCACCATGGCGGTGTCGCTGGAGGCGCGGGTGCCGCTGCTCGACCACCGGCTGTACGAATTCGCCTGGAGCCTGCCGCAGTCGCTGAAATTGCGCGACGGCGGCGGGAAATGGCTGCTGAAGCAGGTGCTGTACCGCCATGTGCCGCGCGCCTTGCTGGAGCGCCCGAAGATGGGCTTCGGCCTGCCCATCGGCCCGTGGCTGCGCGGCCCCTTGCGCGATTGGGCCGAGTCCTTGCTGGATGAGACCCGCCTGCGCGACGCCGGACTGATCGATCCCGCCCCCGTGCGCCGGCTATGGGCCGAGCATCTGTCGGGCCGGTGGAACCGCCAACATCTGCTGTGGGACGTTCTTATGCTGGAAGAATGGCGCAGCCGGTGGATGGCTTAAGCGCTGACGCGCTTCCACAAATCGTCCGCCGCCTCGATCACGCTGTCCACGTTCAGACTGAGCATCAAGCTGTCCTGATTGCGGTGGTCGAAACTGCTGGCATAGACCAGTTGCTCGAAGCTTTCCGGGGTACGGACCACGGCGCAGCGCGCGCCCCAGGGGCCATAGCGCCAATCCGGGCTGGGGCCGAACAGCCCCAGGGTCGGCGTGCCGGCGGCGGCGGCCATGTGCATCAGTCCGGAATCATTGCCCAGATAGAAGCGGCAGCGGCGCAGGGTGGCGAAGGCGTCGAGCAAATCAGGCATACCGATGCAGTCCAGCAACCGCTCGTTCGGCACGGCGTCCAACACCGCTTGGGCGGCGGCGCGTTCGTTAGGGGCGCCGAAGACGGCGATGCGGGCACCGGGGAGAATGCCGTCGGGGGCGGTCAGGCGCAATACCGTCTCGGCGAAGCGCTCAGCCGGCCATTGTTTGGCTCCCCAATTGGCGGTCGGCCCCACCGCCAGCACCGGAACATCGCCGCCCAACAGCGCCACGGCACGGCGGTCGCGGTCGTCCGACACCCATAGCCGAGGATCGGGCAGGCTGGGTAGGCGCAGCATGCGGGCCAGTTCCTCGACCCGATGTTCGTGACGTTTGTCGGCACGCACAACCTGACGGCGTCCCGACCAAACGGTCCAGCCGAACAGCGAGCCGCGCAGATCGGCGACCACCGTCCATCGCGTGCCGGCACATGCTTTCCACAGATCCCACCAGTGGCCGCCGCGCTTGCGCTTGGTCATCACATGCAGGCGCTCCAGCCCCGGCAGATCGGCGAATAGCGGGGCTGGCAAGGCTCCACAGGCCACCGTCACGCGGGCGTCGGGATACTGACGCACCAACTGGTCGAGCACGCCCGAGGCCAGCACCGCATCGCCGATGCGGTTCGAGGTGATGAACAGGATACGGGGGACGGTCGGAGCCACCAGGGGGATCGGTTCCAAAGGAGAGCGGGGGACGGAGAGCGAAACCTCGCCCCCCGTCGCGGCCGCTTAGTGGCGGAAGTGGCGCATGCCGGTGAACACCATCGCCAGACCTTTTTCGTCGGCGGCGGCGATCACTTCGGCGTCGCGCATCGACCCGCCCGGCTGGATGACCGCCGTGGCCCCGGCTTCGGCGGCAGCCAACAGGCCGTCGGCGAAGGGGAAGAAGGCGTCGGAGGCGACCACCGACCCAATGGTCGAAGGCTGGTCCAGCTTGGCGGCGTCGGACGCCTCGCGCGCTTTCCAGGCGGCAATGCGCGAGCTGTCGACACGGCTCATCTGGCCGGCGCCGATGCCCACGGTCAGGCCCTGCTTGACATAGACAATGGCGTTCGACTTGACGTGCTTGGCGACACGGAAGGCGAACAGCATGTCGGCCAGTTCCTGCGCGGTCGGCTGGCGCTTGGTCACCACCTTAAGATCCTGCTCGGTGACGCGGCCACTGTCGCGGCTTTGCAGCAGATAGCCGCCCGAAATGGTGCGCAGGGTCATCGCCACTTCGGCGGGATCGGCCAAGCCATGGGTGACCAGCAAACGCAGGTTCTTCTTCGCCGCGAAGATGGCGCGGGCGGCGTCATCGGCTTCGGGAGCGATCACCACTTCGGTGAACAGCTTGGCGATTTCTTCGGCGGTGGGGCCGTCGAGCGGGCGGTTCAGGGCGATGATGCCGCCGAAGGCGCTGACCGGATCGGTGGACAGGGCCTTGCGATAGGCTTCGACCATGCTGGTACCGGACGCCACGCCACAGGGGTTGGCGTGCTTGATGATGGCGACGGTCGGCGCGTCGAATTCCGAAACCAGCTCAAAGGCGGCGTCGGTGTCGTTGATGTTGTTGAAGGACAGTTCCTTGCCCTGCAACTGCTCGGCGGTGGCGACGCCCGGACGCTGCTTGCCGGTGACATAGAGAGCCGCCTGCTGATGCGGGTTCTCGCCATAGCGCAGCATCTGCTTCAACTGAGCACCGGCGGCGATGCGGCGGGGAAAGGCCTCGCCGACCTGACCGGCGAACCAGCCGGAAATTGCCGCGTCGTAAGCGCCGGTGCGGGCATAGGCGGTGGCCGCCAGCCAGCGGCGCAGGGTCTGAGTGGTCGCGCCGCCGTTCTGGCTCATCTCGGCCATGACGGCCTGATAGTCCTCGGGATCGACGACCACGGCGACATGGTCATGGTTCTTGGCCGCGCCACGGATCAGGGCCGGACCGCCGATATCGATGTTCTCGATGCAATCCTCGAAAGCGGCGCCCTTGGCGACCGTGCTCTCGAATGGATAGAGGTTCACCACCACCAGATCGATCGGCGAGATGCCATGCGCGGCCATCGCCGCTTCATGCTCGGCATTGCCGCGAATGCCCAGGATGCCGCCATGCACGGTCGGATGCAGGGTCTTGACCCGGCCATCGAGCATTTCGGGGAAGCCGGTGTGGTCGGCGACTTCCTTCACCGGCAGGCCGGCATCGCGCAAAGCCTTGGCCGAGCCGCCGGTCGAGAGCAGCTCGACGCCCCGGTCGGCCAGGAATTTAGCGAACTCGACCAGGCCGGTCTTGTCCGAAACGGAAATCAGGGCGCGACGGATGACGGGCTCGGCCATGAGAAAGAACTCCCCCAAGGAAAATTGCGGTGTGTTGCGAGATATGGATGATTGCGAGCGCGGTATAACACGAACCACGCCGCCCGCGCAGCAGCTTCCTGCGCGGAAAGGCGTTCGTTCGGCGCAGGTCAGGTCTTCAGACCGGCAGAATGGCTTTTCCCGGCGTGCCCGAATATTCGGGCACCAGGGTATGGATGACGCCAAGCACCCCATCCAGATCAAGGGCGCGGCAGGCGGTTTCCAGCCGGTCGAGCTGAGCGCCGATCTCGGCGGCGTCATTGGCCCGCACCGAGGCGACCAGGATGCCGTCGGCTTCGGTCGGCACCGGCGCTTCGGCCCCATGGAAAATTTCCTCGAACAATTTCTCGCCGGGGCGCAGGCCGGTGAAGCTGATCTTGATGTCCTCGTCAGGGCGCAAGCCAGCCAGGCGGATCATCTGGCGGGCCAGATGGACGATCTTCACCGGCTCGTTCATGTCGAGCACGAAGATGCGGCCCTGGTAGCTGGCCGGATTGCCGAAGCCCAGCGCCGAGGCTTGCAGGACCAGTTCGACCGCTTCGCGGATGGTCATGAAATAGCGGGTCATGTCGGGATGGGTGATGGTGATCGGCCCGCCCTTGGCCAATTGCTTCTGGAACAGCGGCACCACCGAACCGGTCGAACCCAGCACATTGCCGAAGCGAACGGTGACATAGCGGGTACCCTGTCCCGGCGCGGTCAGCATGTCCAGCGCCTGACAATAGGTTTCGGCCATGCGCTTGGTCGATCCCATCACATTGGTCGGATTCACCGCCTTGTCGGTGGAAATCAGCACCATCAGCTTGACGCCATGCGCGCGGGCGGCGTCGGCGACGATGCGGGTGCCCACCGCGTTGGTCAGCGCGCCTTCGATGGGATTGATCTCGACCATCGGCACATGCTTGAGCGCGGCGGCATGGAACACCAGTTCCGGCGCATGGGTCTGCATCACCTGATTGATGCGGCTGCGGTCGCGCACATCGGCAATCAGCGCGATGCGCGGCTGTTCGGGATGGCGCATCGCGATTTCCATGTCGATGGAATAGAGGGCGAACTCGCTGCTTTCCAACAGGATCAACGCCGCCGGGCCGCAATCGCTGATTTGCCGCACCAGCTCGCTGCCGATGCTGCCGCCAGCCCCGGTGATCAGCACCCTTCGGCCGGCGACCAGATTGCGCATGGCGGCGCGGTCAAGCACCGCCTGCGGACGGCCAAGCAGATCCTCGACATCGATGGGCTTGACCTCCAGCTTGTCGGTCATGCCGCTTTTCAGGTCGGTCAGCTTGGGCAGGCGGGCCAACGTCATGCCTTGCGCGTCGGCCAGATCAAGCAGATGGCGCACCGCCGCGCCCTGGAAGCCGTCATGGGTGACAATCAGCCGCTCGGGTGCCTGGCCCCGGCTCTCCAGTCCGACGACCACCGCTTCGATGTCTTCCAGCATGCCCAACACCGACACGCCGTGCAGGTTCATGCCGACGCGATTCTGTTTGGCGGTCAGCAGCCCCACCACACGGTACTGGGAATCACCGCGCATGGTGGCGCGGATGAACAGATCCGCGGCATCGCCAGCGCCGACCAGCAACACCGGAATGCGCCGCCCGCCCTCGCCATCAGCCTTGGCGCCAAGGCTGCGGTCTTTGAACATGCGATAGAGAAAGCGCGGACCACCCAGCAAGGCCAGCAAGGCGAACCAGTTGATCAGCAGGGTTGAACGCGGCAGATCGTTCAAGCGGTTGAACAGGAACAGCAGCGGCAGAAATACCAGGATGGTCAGCGTCGCCGCGCGGGTCAGCGCCATCAGATCGTTGGTGGAGGCGTAACGCCAGATACCGCGATACAGACGCTGCGACAGAAACACTGCCGCCGCCACCCCGGTAAACAGGCCGGTGGCCCAGAGCAGACGCTCGCCATCCCAGGTTTCGACCAGACCATCGCCCAGGCGCAACCACAGCGCCAATAGGAATGACAGCGCCGCCATGATCACGTCATGGAGGAAGGCAATCTGGGCGCGGGTGATTCGCAGTTTAGTCATCATCGGGCTCGGACCTTAGCCCAGGCCAACGAGGTTGTCCAAGGCTACGAACAGTCGGGTGCGGCCCCGCTCAGAGCGGGGCGCGGGCATCCTTGGCGGCTTGGCTCAGAGCACCCAGACCGGCGACGGCCAGCCACACCGTGGACAGCCACCAGCTTTGCCAGACGCCATACGACACCGAGGCGATCAAGAAGCCGCCGAACAGCAGCGCCGCGCCAAAGGCCTTGGCGTTCCGCGACGCCGTGCCACGGGCCAGACTGTTGGGTAACGTCACCAGACACAGCGCCACCAATCCAGCGCCGATGCCGCCCAGCTCAAGCCATATCTGTAGTGCGGCGTTATGCGGATGCAACGGCAGCATGGCCTCGCTGAAAAGCTTGCCGGCGCGGTCGATCAGAAAGATTTCGTCCTTGGCGCCGGGGATTGCCCGCGATGAATCCAGCCCCCAACCGAGCAGCGGCTTTTCGGCGATACGCTGCGCGGTAAAGCTCCAGATGGTCATCCGGTGATGCCCGGAACGCGGCAGCCAGCTGATATAGATGCTGTCACGTGGGGGCGGCAGATGCAACGCCGCCAAGGGCGCCAGCAGGACCACCGTCAGCATCAGCACGCCCAAGCCGGCGGCGGCGAGGCGGGGTGTCAGCCGGGCCACCGCCCAAACGCCAACACCGCCGACAATGGCCAACTTGGCTGCCAGATCATGAGTCGCCACCACCCCGACCAGCACCACCAGCACCAGAGCGACGGCTCGCCGGGGCCGGCCGAACCGGACCTGCCCCAAAGCCGCCACCCACAGCAGCATGGCGCAGACGGTGCTGCCGCGATTCATCCGCTGCACCACCGCCTCGATGACCTTTTGCGTGGTTTCGGTATCCAGCACATGCATCTGTTCCAGAATGCCGCAGAACAGCATCGCCGGAACCACCACCAGCAACCCCAGGCTCAGCGCCCGCACCACCAGAGCCAGCCCCGCCTCGTCAAGACGCCGGGCCTCGGCCTGGACGATCACCCCGCCGAGCACGGTGCCGATCAGCATGGCGATGTTGCGTCCGGCAAAGGTCTCATCCAGCGACCACCGGCTGGTTACCGCCGCCCAGGCCAACAGCGCCAGCAATAGCACCGCCTGGGCGCGCGTCGACACCAAGACCGGACGCCGCCAGCCATTCGCCGCCAGCATGGCCACCGCCGTCAGCGCCAATAGCGGCGCCATCGCCAAGGCGCTGCTCAGCGCCAAGGCCGGCGCCAAACCCAAGGCCAAGGCCAGAACCACGGCGGCGCGCGAGGGGCGCGCCAACGGACCGGAGGACAGGACCGAGACAGAGGCGGAGGCGGCGGCGGAGGAAAGAGAGATATCGTCGTTCATTCGTTCATACCCATCATGCGCGCCGGATGGACAGGCTCAGGAGCGGAGCAGGTTGTAGCGCAGGATGCACCAGATGGCGCGGATGCCATCTTTCCAACTGATTTTCTTGCCCTCGCCATAAGTGCGTCCGTCATAGCTGATACCAACTTCGTAAATCCGGGGGTGACCGGGCAGATGAGCCACCTTGGCGGTTATTTCGGGCTCGAAACCAAAGCGGTCTTCCTGGATGGCGACGGCTTGAATCACCTCGCGGCGGAACACCTTGTAGCAAGTTTCCATGTCGGTGAGATTGAGATTCGAGAAGACGTTGGACAATAGCGTCAGCAGGCCATTGCCCAGGCTGTGCCAGAAATACAGCACCCGCACCTCCAGCCCGCCGCGGAACCGCGAGCCATAGACCACATCGGCGCGGCCATCGAGAATCGGGCCAAGCAGGCGAGGGTACTCTTTCGGGTTATATTCAAGGTCGGCATCCTGCACCAGCACCACATCGCCGGTCGCCGCCGCGAACCCGGTGCGCAACGCCGCGCCCTTGCCCCTGTTGACGGCGTGTTCGAACAACCTGATCGAGGGATGGATGGCGGCCAGCCGCCGCGCCACCGCCACCGAGCCGTCGGTGGAGCCGTCATCGACAATCAGCAGATCAAGCCGCAATCCGCAGATGTCGGCGGCCAGCACGCGAACAACGATATTCTCCAAGGTGGCGGCTTCGTTGTAGCAAGGAATGACGATCGAAAGCGTACTGACGGTCATTTTCAGGAATCCCCCTCGCGGAAGTCTTCGCTGGCTTACCGGAACGACAGCGGCGGCGCAAGGAATTTGCCCCCCGCCGCCAGGGACCGCCAGCGCCGATTGACGCTTGCGGAAGGGCGGGGCTAAGGTGCTGGCAACGGGGCGCCGCCGCGCACCCTAAACAAGAACGGACCATCGGGATGCCTCCTTCCCATTGCCACAAAACCCGCCATTTCTTTGCCGACTCGGTATTGCGCCGCTGGATCTGGGGGCGTTTGCGCAACCGCTGGCCGGAGGCCGAGACCGAAGAGGTGGTTCCCCACCATCCACCCTATCTTGACGACCTGCCCGCCGCCGAGGACGAGCAGCCCCAGCCGGTCGGGCTGGCCGATCTGCCGCAGACGGCGCCGCAAGGTCGGGTCGGCCTGCATCTGGGCGCGCAAACCGTCGAATTGGAAGCCACCACGCTCGACCGCCTGTTCGACCGCGGCTTCGACGATCCGGCGGCGATGGCCGCCGCGCATGGCTTCGCCTGGGTCGGCCAGGCCGACATCGGCCCCGCCTGGATCGGCGCGTTATGGCAGGCGTGGTGCGCCCACCATGGCGACATCGACATGGAATCGCCGGTATGGGCGCCGGACGTCGCCGCCGCGCGCGTTGCCGCCATCCTTGACGTTACCCGCCGTCATGGCCTGCCCGGCCCGCGCGCGCAAAGCCTTAAGGTATTGGCGGCGCATGCGGCGTTCCTGATCGCCCATTTGGACTATTGGGGGCCGCACGCAACCTCCAGCAGTCTGGCCGCACAAGGCCATGCGCTCTATCGTCTGGGCCTGGACTTGGGGATGGAGCACACCGCGCGGCTCGGCCTGACTGTCATCACCGAGGAAGCCAAACGGCTGGTGACGCCCTCCGGGGTACTGCGCGAGGATTCCAGCCACGCCCATCTCTTATATACGCGCGCCGTCGTCGATGCCTGGCTGGCGGCGCGGCGGCGGAACCGCACCGAGGCGGGACTCCTGCAAGCCCTGGCTGGCCGCCTGCTGGCGGTCATTCCGGCGCTGACCTTGCCCGGCGGCATGCCGCTGGTCGGCGATGTGCTGCCGGGCGACGCCCCGGCTTTGCTGACCGGTTTGCACCGCGATGCCCCGCTCGACCACGGCTGGACCGCCACTCTGAATGCCGACGACCGCGCCGCCCTGGCCGCCTTGCGCGACAGCCGCCCGCTGTGCGACCTGGAAAGCTTGCGCGCCGATGGCTGGCTGCGCGTCGATCTTCGCCGCTGGGCGGGGTTGTGGCATGCCGCCGTCGAGGGGTGGCCGTTCTGCCCCGGCCATGGTCACCAGGATATCGCCAGCTTCGACCTTCATTACGAAGGCATTCCGATCTTCGTCGATCCCGGCAACGGCGATGCCAAGGCGGCGGGGCTGTACCGGTCAGCCGCCGTGCATAACGGCTTGCAGCTCAATGGCCGCAGCCCCTATCCGCCCTCGCGCTCGTTCTATAATGCCGCCTTCCGCCGCGACATCGCCGGACCGCCGCCCCGCCTGCGCGCCGAGTTCGACGGCGCTTCGCTGGTTTTTCACGGCTTTTCCCGCCTGGGTGGACCCGGCGAATGTGTGCGCGGCTGGCGTTTCACCGACGACTCGCTGGTCATCGACGATTTCCTCAAAGGCACCGGGCGCTTCGAACTGGTGCGCCGGCTGGTCACGCCGCTGTCCGCCAGCCTGCAAGAAGACGGCACCGTGCTGCTGACCGGCCCCGATAGTTTGCGGTTGATCGTCGATGGCGGCATGCCGGCAATTCTGGGCGTCGGCAGCCGCAGCACGGCGGAAGGCGGACGGGTTCCGGTCCAGGTCATCGAATTCGTCAGCCCCAAAGCCAACCTGCCCTGGCGCGGACAAATCACCGTGCGCCTGGCCTGACCGGCCGCTTGCCGAATGATCGTTCCGGCGGAGCGGTCTTAGACCTGGGATCCCCATGCCGACCATCCTCGCCTTTTTCCTGACCTTGCCGCTATCGATCCTCGCCACCCGCGCCGTGCTGGCGTGGCTGCGGCATAAGCGCATTCTCGATCATCCGAACGAGCGCTCCAGCCACAGCCAGCCGACTCCGCGCGGCGGCGGCTTGGCCATCGCTCCGGTGGTGCTGGCCAGTTGGGCGGTGCTGGCGGCGACCGGTGTTGTCTCTGCCGCCGTGTGGCCGGTCATCGGTGGAGCCGCCGCCTTGCTGGCGCTGTCATGGATCGACGACAAGAACGGATTGTCGCCACGGCTGCGGCTAAGCGTACATCTGGGCGTCGCCATCATCGGCATCCTCGCTTTGCCGGGGGATCGGCTGGTGTTCCAAGGCCTGCTGCCGCTGTGGGCCGACCGCACCGCCGCCGTCATCGGCTGGGTGTGGTTCCTCAATCTGTACAATTTCATGGACGGCATCGACGGCATCACCGGGGTCGAGACCGCCTCCATCGGCGGTGGTTTGGTGGTGCTGGCGCTGATGACCGGCGGCACGGGCGCGCCCCTAGCCGCCGTGCTGGTCGCCGCCGCTTTGGGATTCCTGGTGTTCAACTGGCACCCGGCGAAGATCTTTCTGGGCGATTCCGGCAGCGTGCCGCTGGGTTACGCGCTGGGTTGGCTGCTGCTGAACGCCGCCGCCGACGGTCATTTAGCGGCGGCATTGATTCTGCCGGCCTATTATCTGGCCGACGCCACCATCACCCTGGGCCGGCGGGCGGTGCGCGGCGAGAAGGTTTGGCAGGCGCATCGCCAACATTTCTATCAACAGGCTTTGCGTGGCGGCCGCGTCCGCCATGACCACGTGGCGCTGTTGATCCTCGGCGAGAACATCCTGTTGATCGCCTTGGCCGTGCTGGCGCTCCATCGCCCCGCCGTGGCGCTGGCCGGAACCGCCGTCACTGTCGCCGTCCTGCTGACCACCCTGGCCCGTCTGGGCAAGGAGACCGCGCCATGAACGTTCTGGTCACCGGAGCCAACGGATTCGTCGGCGCCGCCGTCTGCCGCCGCTTGTTGGCGCAAGGCCATGCCGTTATCGGCGCGGTGCGCCGTCCTGACGCCGAGTTGGTGCCGGGCGTGCAACAGCGGCTGGTCGAATCGCTTGGCCCCGACACCCGCTGGGCCGAGGCTTTGACCGGCATCGACGCCGTTATCCACCTCGCCGCCCGCGTCCATGTCATGGCCGACACCGCCGCCGATCCGCTGAGCGAGTTCCGCCGCACCAATACCGAAGGCACCCTGCATCTGGCCCGCGAAGCGGCGCGGCTAGGGGTTCAGCGGCTGGTGTTCGTCAGCAGCATCAAGGTCAACGGCGAGGCCACCGCGCCCGAACAACCGTTCCGCGCCGACGATTCCGCCGCGCCGCTCGATCCCTACGGCCAAAGCAAGGCCGAGGCCGAAACCGGCTTGCGCGAAATCACCCATGCCACCGGACTGACCATCGCCATCCTGCGTCCACCGCTGGTCTATGGGGCGGGAGTCGGCGGCAATTTCCGCACCTTGCTCAAAGCGGTGCAACGCGGCCTGCCGCTGCCGCTGGGGGCCATCGACAACCGCCGCAGCTTGATTCATGTGGATAATCTGGCGGATTCGGTAGCCTGCGTACTCCAGAAGCAGGCGGCGGGACGGTGCGGCACTTATCTGCTGGCGGATGGCGAGGACGTTTCGACAGCGGAATTAGTCCGCCGCATCGCCCGCGCCATGAACCGCCCCGCCCGCCTGATCCCCGTGCCGGTGGCGCTGTTGCGGCTGCTGGGGCGGCTGACAGGACGGTCGGGCGCCATCGACCGCCTGACCGGTTCGTTGCAGGTGGACGCCTCGGTGATCCGCGACAACCTGGGCTGGGTGCCGCCGGTGCGCCTCGACGACGGCTTGGCCCAGACCGTCGCTTGGTTTACTCGGCGGCGGTAAGCGCCTGGGCGCGCAGGGCCGTCACCGCCTCATAGGTCAGAAGGGTGGTCACTTGGCCGCCCTGCATGCTGTCCAAGGTCCACACGCGGTCCTTCATACCCTTGCCGGCCAGATGGATGATCGCCAGCGGCGCATGCGGCTCATGCGCTTCAACCACCATCCGCCGCTCGGCATCCCATTGCGGCGTCCCCTTGCCGCAGAACCAGTTGCAGGTCGCCGGCAGCAGTGAATAGGGCTGCTTACCAGCGAACACCACATGGTTGATGGCGGTTTGCTCGGACAGAAAGAAGTTGAAATTGCCGACCATGGTACCGCGTCGCTGGCGGCACAGCGCTTGGCGATGCGCCTCGGCCCATAGCGCCCAATGCGGCGCGTGGGTGGCCAGGGCGAACACCCCGCAATTGAGGATGGGGTTGCGGCCATAGCGATAGCCGGCCTTAAGCCCGTAGCTCCAGGCGAAGGCCTTCTGGTTCTGCCCCCATAATTTGGGCGGCTTGTACAGCGTCCAATAGCCCCGGTCGAATTCGGGGACGATGGCGATCTTTCCCTGTTCGGCGGCGCGCAGGAAATACGGCAGCACGCTGTCGTCCTGAATCCAGGCGTCGGCGTCGATCCACAGGATGACGTCGTGGTCGGGGAAATATTTCGGCAGATGCGGCCGCGCCGCCATCGCCCGGTAATGCGACGGCACGCGGTCGCGCTGCGGGAAATCGACATCCCAACCGGGTTCGACCAACACCGCGCCGCGCGCCCGCAGCCAGTCTTTTTGCTCCTCGTCCAAACCCAGATCGAGGATGCCGAGATCCAGCGTCCGGGAAAAGGATCCGGCCTTGACCGATTCCACCAATCCCGCCAGCAGGCCGAAATAGCCGCGATCGGCTGCGGTGCAGATGATGGCCTTGCGGCCCGGCTGAACGCTCAAACTCAAGCTCCCTTACCCTTCGGTGAGGCCGCGGAACTGGTGGCTGGCGACGATGAGGGTGGCCAGGTCGAGTTTTCCGGCGGCTTTCAGTTCGCCCAGCAATTGGTCGGCGCGGTCGACCGCC
>DATGZW010000324.1:0-3510 GCA_035297005.1 Patescibacteria group bacterium | reverse complement strand
GCTGGTCGCCGGCGTGCCGGAGGTGCAGCGCGCCTTTGCCGAAGGCAACCGCGACCGCCTGGCCCAGTTGTTCGTTCCCGGCTTCGAGACGCTGAAAGACAAGGTCGGCGTCGATCAGTTCCAGTTCCATACAGCCCCCGCCACTTCGTTCCTGCGCGTCCATATGCCGGCCAAGTTCGGCGACGATCTATCGTCGTTTCGCCTGACGGTGGTCGAGGCCAATCGCACCCACCAAGCGGTGGTCGGCCTGGAAAGCGGCGTCGCCGGCCTGGGCGTGCGCGGCGTGGTGCCGGTGGCTTTCGACGGCAAGCCAATTGGCACCGTCGAATTCGGCATGTCGGTGGGCAAGCCCTTCGTCGAAGCGTTCAAGAAGCGCTTCGGCGTCGATGTCGCCATCCATAGCCCCGACACAAAATCGGGCAGCCTCAAGATGCTGGCGGGAACCGCCAACAAGCCCTTCCTCGGCGAGGACGACTTCGCCCAAGCGCTAAGCGGTCAAAGAGTGGTCCGTCAGGGCGAGGTGGACGGCCTGCCAGTGGCAGCGTCGGCGTCGGCGATCAACGACTATTCAGGAAAGCCGGTAGCTGTGGTCGAGATCGTCATGGATGCCCGCGACTATGCCGCCGAATATGCCAACGCCCGCAACACCGCGTCGATCGTCGTGCTGATCACGCTGGCGCTTGGGCTTGGCGCCGCCTGGATACTGGCGCAGGGCATCGCCACGCCGCTGGTCGGCATCACCCGCGTCATGCGGATTCTGGCCGCTGGCGATTTGACCGTCGCGGTGCCGTCCACGGCGCGTTCCGACGAAGTCGGCGAGATGGCCCGCGCGGTCGAGGTGTTCAAACGGAACGCCGAGGACAAGCTGCGGGTGGAAGACGAGGCGCAGGGTCTGCGGGCGCAGGAAGACCGTGACCGCGCCGCCCGTGACGTGGCCTCGACCCAGCATGCGTTGGGGGTTCAGGCCAAGGTTGAAGCCGTCGATAAGGCCACCGACGGCATCCGCTCCACCGCCAAGGCGATGTCGCTGCGCTCGCAAAAAAGCGGCAGCCTGTCGGTGGAAATGGGCAATGCGGCACAGATCACCAGCGAGCGAGCGGCGATGGTCTCGGAGGCGACACGGCAGCTCTATCTGGCGGTGGACGAGATCGCCCGCCAAGTGAGTTACGCAAGCGAAATAACTAAAAAGGCCGTCGTCGGAGTGACCGGAACCGCCGACCAGATGGCCGGGCTGTCGCAGTCGGTGCAGTCCATCGGCGACATCGTGCAACTGATCAACGACATCGCCGCCCAGACCAATCTGCTGGCGCTAAACGCCACCATCGAAGCCGCCCGCGCCGGAGACATGGGCAAGGGCTTCGCCGTGGTCGCCGGAGAGGTCAAACATCTGGCCAGTCAGACCGCGCGGGCCACGGACGATATCGGCCGCCAAGTCGCCGAGATTCAGCAATCCACGAAAGGCATGGCCGACAGCATCGCCGACGTCGTCGCCGTCATCCGCGCCCTGGACGGCGTGACCGCCACCATCGCCGGAGCGGTGCAGCAACAAGACGCCTCGACGCACGAAATCGCCACCAATGTCGAGCAGGTGGCGCATCAGGCCGATGTGGTCTCGAAAACCGTCAGTCAACTGGGCCGGTCCTCGGCTCAGACCTGCGCCGGCACCATTCGCGTGATGTGGAGCGCCAAGACCCTGGCCGAAACCGTCGACAGCCTGACCGGCGAAACCGCCAGCTTCCTGACGCGCCTGCGCGAATAGGCACCCCGCCAGCCACGTCCATGCAATAGGGCTGTCGCTGGCCGCCTGGAAAGGGCCACCGTCCTATATGTTCATAAAATGACATATATTTTTTGATGCAGGGCCGTAACTTTTGCGGACCATCTGTATCACTTGCCGAATCCCGCCCCATCTCCTATCTACAGCATCAATGGATGACTACAGAAATTGTATCCATTTGCTGTACTACATTTGGATAGTACTGGAAACGCCCCACCGTCTGTCGCCGGCGACTGTCTCGCCGGGTTTGGCATGCGGACCACGTGATATTTCAGGAGGTGGACCATGTTCAAACCATTCATGCCTGTCGCCGCTGTCGGATTGGGCGCCATGCTGCTGCTGGGCGGCTGCGCGTCGTCGGAAGATGTTGCCAAGCTGCAAAGCGACGTGACCGCGCTACGGGGTCAGGTCGGCCAACTCAGCCAGTCGGTGTCGCAGGCCGAGGCGGATTCCAAGGCGGCCTCCGATAAAGCCACCGCCGCCCAACAGCAAGCCGCGGCGGCGAGCGAAAAGGCTGACCGCATCTTCAGCAAGAGCCAGCGTAAGTAACCGTCTGCCGCGATGCGCGCGATCCTCATCGCCGCCGCGTGGGCGTTGGTCGCCGGGACCGTCTTTGCCCAGCCCCCCGAGGCGGTGCCGGCCACCCTCACCCGCCCCCATATCGTCGCTCCCGGCGAGACGTTGCTCGACATCGCCCGCGCCAATGGCTTGGGCTATGTCGAAACAATCGCCGCCAATCCGACGATAGATCCCTGGCTGCCCCCCGAGGGGCAGCCGGTGACCTTGCCCGCCATCCACCTGCCGCCCGACGCGCCGCATCGCGGGATCGTCATCAATCTGGGCGACATGCGGCTGTATTATTACCGTACCAACGCCGAGCCGCTCACATTTCCCATCGGCATCGGGCGCTCGGCGGCAGCGCTTGGCCCCGCCACCACGATGGTGATGGCCAAACGGCATTGGCCGGTGTGGCATGTGCCCGCCTCGATCCTTCAGGAACACCCCGATCTGCCGGATGCGGTCGAACCGGGGCCGGACAATCCGCTTGGCGAGTATTCGCTTGATCTGCGGCTGCCCGGCATCTTGATTCACGGCACCAACCGGCCCTATGGCATCGGCCGCCGCGTCAGCCATGGCTGCATCCACCTCTACCCGGAAGATATCGCCACGCTGTACCCGCTGGTGCGGGTCGGCACGCCGGTGACCGTGGTGGTGCAGACGGCCAAGCTGGGCTGGCTGGATGGGCAATTATGGCTGGAGGTCCACCCCAGCGGCGAGCAAGCCGACGCCCTGGAAGAGCACCAGCCAATGGTGCCCGAAGCCATTCCCGGTCTGGATCTGGCCATTGCCGCCGCCGCCGGAGACCGCCTATCGACGGTCGATTGGAGCATCGTCAACCGCGCCGTGGCCGAGCGCCGCAGCGTTCCCGTGCGGATCACCACTCAGCCTTAGCGCGGCACCCGGTCAATGGGTCGCCAAACCGCCGGGCGGGACTTTCGGACGCCCGGTAGGCACATCCCCCTCAAGCGGAAATTGGACGATACCGAAGAACTGCGCCACGGCCAGCAGCAGAAACGCCGGGTTGTTGCGTATATAACGCCGCCACAGCCGCCGAGGCTCCAGCACCAGCCGATAGGCCCATTCGAAGCCGGTGCGGCGGAGGAATTTCGGCGCCCGGCCAATTAGCCCCGCCTGCATGTCGAAGGCGGCGCCGACGCCGATCAAGGCGGAGG
>DATGZW010000323.1:0-3886 GCA_035297005.1 Patescibacteria group bacterium | reverse complement strand
GCCTCCCCGGCGCGCGCCGCCTCGATGGTGGCGTTCAGGGCCAGCAGATTGGTCTGCGCGGCGATGTCGTTGATCAACTGCACCACGTCGCCGATCCGGCCGACCGACCCGGCCAAG
Source organism: Patescibacteria group bacterium (assembly GCA_035297005.1). GTDB lineage: Bacteria > Pseudomonadota > Alphaproteobacteria > Rhodospirillales > Magnetospirillaceae > DATGZW01. The sequence goes on along the minus strand of DATGZW010000323.1, from coordinate 3,769 downwards.
CCGTCCATGGTCCCCGACGTGCGGCTGGCCTCGGCCACCGCCTGATCCGAGATGGCGGTCGACTGCTCCACCTGACGAGCGATTTCAGCGATGGACGCGGTCAATTCCTCGGTGGCGCTGGCCACCGCCGTGGTGTTGGACGACACCTGGGTCGCGGCGGCGGACACCGCCGTCGAGACCTCGCCGGCCTCGCCCACCGCCGTCGTCATCACTTCGGTGGCGCGATGCATTTCGCCGATGGAATGGCCGATCACATCGACCACCGATTTGACGCTGCCCTCGAAGCCGTCGGCCAAGGTCAGCATGGTGGCGTGGCGTTCGGCCAGCGCCTCGCGCTCATGCTCTTCCTGCGCTGCCCGCAGCGCTTCGGCGGCCTTCGCCTCGTTGCGCAGCAACTCGATCGAACGGGCCAGCGAGCCGATTTCGTCGTCGCGCGCGGTTCCTGGAACGTCGATGTCGTAGTCGCGGCGGCCCAGGCGCGCGGTAACCTCGGTCAGGCTGCCCAGCGGCCCCGTCAGGCTGCGCGTGACCAGCAGGGTCAAGGCGACGCTGACGGCCAGAAGACCAGCGACCAGCAGGCCGAATTGCAGGCTTTTGGCTGAGAATTGCTCATCGACGTCATCGACATAGACGCCGGTGCCGATCATCAGCGACCACGGCGCGAAGCCCATGGCGTAGGACACCTTGGGTGAAATCTGACTGCCGTTCAGTTTCGGATAGGAATACCGAACCTCGCCGCCGCCGGTCTTGGCTGCCTGGATCAGGTCGACTATGAACGCCGTGCCGTCAGGAGCCTTAAGGCCGAGGTAGTTCTGGCCGATACGCTCGGGATGTCCGGGGGAAACAACGGCCATGCCCTGATAGTCATAGGCGAAGACGTAGTTGTCGCCGTCATAGCGGATGCCGTCGATGACCTTGATCGCCGCCGTTCTGGCGTCGTCGTCGCTCATTTCGCCCTTGGCGGCTTTGCCTTGATAATAGACCAGCACATTACGCGCCGCTTCGGTGATGTGATGCACCTCGGTCAGACGGTCATTCAACAGCGAGGCGCGCAGCTGGAGCAGGGCCACCAGCGACACCACCACCAAGCCGGTGGCTCCGATGATGACGACAACGAGCAGCCTGCCGAATATGCCCTTGAACCGCATCGCCGTTCTCTCCCCGCGCGAAGCTTCAAGCCTGCGCCATATTTTCCTAGAATTACATCCATAATCGCCATTGAAAATCAGGCGGGGTCAAGATATGTCGCCCAAAGCGGGACGTCGATACTACACATGGGCGTATGCATTTTGTGCATACCTCCCGGTTCGACAGGACGCGCCGCCCGGCCTCCGCCTATCTCCTTCGCCCCCCTCTCCCTCTGCGCCGTTTCCGCGCCGGCTTGGGCGGCGGACACTCCAAGGCTTAGTGGCGCCAGGGAGACGGCCATGGGTGGGATTGCGGGCATCCTCAGCTTCACGCGGGGCCGCGCCGATGCGCGGCGGGTCGAGCGGATGCTGGAGATCATGCGATCTCGCGGTCCCGACGACCAAGGCCTCAGGCGCTCGGGCAACCTCAAATGCGCGCTCGGCGGCTGCCGCTCTTTGTTGTCCGAGGCGGAGGCGCAGGCGTCTCTGCCATTGGCCAACGAGGACGACGACGCCTGGGTGGTGATCGATGGCGAGATCGACAACCACCGCACCCTGCGCCACAGCCTGCGCCTGGACGGCCACCACTTTCGCGGCGATGCCGCCGCCGAGGTGGTGGTCCACGCCTACGAGCAATACGGCCCCAGCTTCCTGGATCATCTGCACGGGCGCTTCGCCCTGGCTCTGTGGGACGATAGCCGCCACAAGCTAGTGCTGGCGCGCGACCGCCTGGGTGAAAAGCCGCTGTATTGGACCCGCATCGACGGCATGCTGGCCTTCGCCTCCGAGGCCCGCGCCTTGCTCGACGTGCTGCCGGTACCGCGCCGGCTCGACCTGGAGCATCTGCCGGAATACCTGACGCATGGCTTCGTCATGCCGCCCAACACCCTGTTCGAAGGCATCCGCAAGTTGGGCGCGGGCGAGTCGCTGACCATCGAGCGCGGCTGCCGCATGGAGCCGGCAACGTGGTGGTCGCCCTGCCGCGATCCTCGGCGCGCCGCGGCGGTGCGCACGCTGAGCACCCAGCATCACCAGAACAATCTGCGCGTTCTGCTGGACTCGGCCATCGCCGACCGCCTGACCGCGCATGCTCCGATTGCCGCCGTGCTCGACGGCCAGCTCGAATCGCTGGCGATGGCCGCCGGCATGGCCCGCCTGCTGGGGCGCACCGTCGATGCGCTGGTCGCCGACGAACGCACGGCAAGACTGCTGGCGGGGGTTGCTTCGCAAGCCGGGTTGCGCTTGATCCTGGCGGCCCCGGCGGCGGGGCGGGATTGCGCCGGCCTGCCCGACTACATCGCCGCGATGGACGAGCCGCTGTCCGACCCCACGGCCATCGGCGACTGGTGGATGGCCCGCGCCATGGCCAATAGCGGCCTACCCATCGGTTTGGCCGCCACCGGAGCGGGCGCGGCGTTGCTTGGCCGTGATTTGTTGGCCCGCCACCATGCGGTATCGCCGAGTTGGCGGATCCTGCGCGGCCTGCCGCCGACGGGGCGGCATTGGGGCGGCCTGCTGCTGGCGCGGCTGATGAAGGTTCTGGGGCGGCGGGCCGAGGCGGGGACGTTGCGCCATGCCTTGGACGGCGAACCACCGCTACCCAGCCCGGCCCTGCTGCTGACCGATCCCTCCGCCGTGCTGGATGCAGGGTCACGCGCCCGCCTGCCCTGGCATTTGCCGGGTGAAGCGGTGGGACGTGTCCGCCGCGCCCTGCCCGGCTGGATCAGCGGCGACGAATTGGGGGCGCTGGCCGTTATCGAAATGCGCATGACCCTGGCTGAAGCCCATCTGCCGCGCCTGGACCGCATGTCCATGGCGCATTCGGTCGAACTGCGCCTGCCGTTCCTCGACGATGCCCTGATCGATTACGCCCTGGCCATTCCCAGCGGCGAGCGGGCGCCGCAAGGACGCGCCAAGGATTTGCTGACGCGCTCGTTGCGCGGCCTGCTGCCGGCCTCGGCGCCGCCGCTCGGCGACGTCCCGGCCCCGCCCTCGCCGGTCATCGGCTGGCTGCGCGGGCCGCTGAGTGCGGTGTTCAACGGCGCGGTCGAACGCGGCAGCCTGTTCCGCAGCGGCTTGCTCGACCGCCGCGCCTGTCTGGGCTTGCTGCACGAACACCAGATGGGCCGCATCGACCATCACCGGTCGCTGTGGGCGCTGCTGGTGCTGTCGGAATGGGTCGATCACATGGGATTGGAACTACCCGGCGACCTTGCCGAGCCAACGCCGCAGGCGGCGATGGGGTAGGCAAGCCTATTCCGGCCAGCGCTTGTGCAGCCACAGCCATTGTTCGGGATTGGCGCGGATCCAGCGTTCCAGGCGCTGATTGACCTCGGTCATCATGCTGCGGATATCGGCATGATGGTCGCCAGTGTCGGCGGCCACGAAGGGCGGGTCGATGACCAGACGAAAATGCGCACCATGCAGACGTTCCATATGCCAAGGCACCACCGGGCAACGGAACTTCAAGGCAAAGGTCGCCAGCGCCGGAGCGGTCATCGCCGGCAGGCCGAAGAACGGAATGGCGATGCCGTCATTCATCTTCTGATCGACCAGCATGCCCAGATGCTCGCCGCGCTTGAGCACCGCCAGCGCCCGCCGCGCCCCGGCGGCTCCCTTGGGAATCAGCTCGACGCCCAGAT
>DATGZW010000322.1:0-6107 GCA_035297005.1 Patescibacteria group bacterium | reverse complement strand
GGCGGCGATGTTGCCCCAGGGGATGTTGATGTTGGGGCCGCTCCAGGTGGCGGCGATGGCGCCGTTGGGGTCGAGCACGACCAGGCAGCCATTGCCCTTGGTCCGCGTGGTTCCGTCGCTGCTGGGGCCGCTGCCGACGATCACCCAGCCGCTTTTCAGCATGGTCATGGCGGCGGTCAATCCGACTCCGCCGGGGCATTCGGGCAGATGCTGCGGCAGCTTGGCGAACAGCGTGGTCTTCTTGGTGGCGGGGTTGTAATCGACGATGGTGCCGCCGGTGCCTTGCAGGTTCGAGATGTTGTTGAAGTTGTCGACCAGCACGTCGTCTTTTTGGATCTTCCCGGCGGCGACCGGGGCGACGATGACGGCATAGGGGTTGAGGTCGCCGTTGTCGGGAATCGTCGAGGTCAGGGTGACATGCCGGTGAACCGAGTCCAGCAAGCCGTGCGGTTCCTCCGCCTGGGCCGCGCCCGCCAGCAGGGCCATGATCACGCTCACGGCGGTCGGGAGTGCTCTTCGTGTCATCGTCTTCGCCTTAGAACAGGATGTTGGTGCGCAGGCCGACGACGAGTTCATCGCCGACTCGCCGGCCGTTGCCGTTGGGATTAAGAACGCCGCCGCCCGGATTGAAGACGTATTGGGCGTCCGGCTGAAGCTGCCACCACGGGGTGACCTGATATTGATAGGTGGCCTCGACGAAGGTTTCCGAATGCCGGATTGGGTTGAACGAGCCCGAGGCAGCGGCGGTGTCCTGGTCGAAGGCGGCGGCGTGGCTGCCCACTTTGGCATAGCCCATGCCAAGGCCGAAGGTGTCGTCGTCGCGATGGGCGAACGGCTCGTGCAGGGTCAGCCCGGCGTTCAGGCTGAAGTCGATGAGATTGCGGTCCTCGTCCGGAGTGCCCATGACGCGCAGGAACAGGTTGACGTTGTGATCGGCCTCGGCGGGGTCGCGCCACACCATCTGGTCGGCGACAGCGTACAGCGCGTAGTCGCCGCGATGCGTCCGGGGCGTGCCGTTGCTGTTGGGATCGGCCAGCGACAGGCCGGTGTTGTCGGTGCGTAGATCGTTGAAGCGCTTGGTGTCGTACCAGGCGCCCAGCTTGTAGAGACGCGACAGTGGTTCGGTCTCGTTGGCTTGGACCAGGGTGTTGAGGTTGGGATAGGCGTATTGCAGCTCGGCAATCGCCAGTGCGCCGTCTTTCACCGGGAAGCTGGTGCCGGCGCGGTCCTGCTTTTGCGGGTCGCCGCTGTCGCTGGGCGAGGGGCTGCCATTGAACACCCCCGCCAGGATGCTCACCGAATCGGTCGGTTTTGCCCGCAGGCGCAGGCCCAAATCCGACAGCGGGTAAGCCGGACCGCCGCCGGGAAGGTCGGCGGACGGTAGCATCGGCCACCCGAACATGGTGTTGACGAAATAACCGGCGTTCTGGCTGACCATGAACTCCTGGTCCAAGCTCTGTTGGCCGATCTTGATGTCGAGCCGATCTTCGTCGAGGAGCTTTTGCTGAAACCATGCCTCCCACAGCCGGGTGGCGCGGTCTGCCTCGATGCCGCTGGCGGTCTGCAAGCTGGCCAGATTGTCGGCGCTCAGGTTGCGGCCGTGGATTTGCAAGCCGCTGACGTTGACGGTACCGCCCTGCCAGCCGAACGCCCGCTGGGTGTCCATTTGCAGGGTGGCGGTGGTCAGGCCGTCATATTCGAAGCCCTGACGCACGCCGCCGCTGACATTGCCGAGGATTTCGCTGGTTTCCTGCACGGTCAAGGTCACGCCGTACTGGCTCAGCCAGGGCCGCACGCCGCCCATATCGCCCAGCAGGGTGCTGCGTCGTGACAGGGTGTCGAGGAAGCCGGACGTCGCTTCGTCGCTGGCAGCGGTGGTGGTCTGATCGGACGTGTCTGCCGGTGCCGCCAGGGCCGGGCTGCCGCACAGCGAGGCGGTGATACAGGCGGCGCGCAGAGCCAGGTTCCGCCCCGATACCTTGATTGCCATTTGTTGGTTCAACGGTCCCTCCTAGCTATCCGCAGGGTAGATATTGCGAATGCATCGCAGTTGCATAGTCATATTGTGGATTTTCCCCAGTGTCAATCGGGTGTCACGAAATTTTATCGGACCATCCGGCCGATGGCCGGGCGTGTGGGTGGGCAAGGCTGGAAAGGTGGGGGGGCGTTCTGTTTGCTGGGCAGTTGTGTGACCAGTGGCTGCCCCCGCAACTGTGAGCGGTGAGTCCGCGTCCGCTTAGGCCGCTGGGCAACCTGTGCTGCAACCTGACCATCACCTTCGTCTCGGTACTGGCGCCGCTGGTGATCTATCGGGGCAGGCGTTACGACGAAATTGAAGAGGTGATATGAGGCGGCGTTTACGAAGTACACATAAAAAATTGTAAATATTAATCGTTGTGGCTGGACTTATTCCGGCCATAAACGCGGTTCAATCTGTGTCGCAATTTCGGCATTAATGCCCGCTACAAGCGCGGGTGTGACGATTAATATTTGTCATAATGTGAAGTTTAACTTGAATTACTCGTTGGTGATATTCGTATGAGGCGGCCGTGCGCAAGCCCTGTGATGACGGCTTTTGGTTGACGTCCTCACACGTCCCCAGCCCGTTCCCGCGCGTGGTGATCCTCGACGCTGATATAGCGGATCGACGGGGTGTGCTTCTTGAACAGCGTCCGCGTTTCAGGCGTCAAGCTGCGGAACACGGTGGGGCTCATGGAAAAGCCGTTGCTTGGCAGCAGATAGGCCTGGGCGACGGGTTTGCCGAAGACGTCGACGATCTCATCGCCCGGACTGCCGACCAGCCCCAGCACCACGGGGCCGAGATCCATCTTGACGGTGACGCGGCTTTTGGTGCCGCGCTGGGCCAGCCAGGCTTCACCATGCTTTTGCACATCGCGCAGAGCAAGCACGCCGTTGTCGGCTACATCGGCGGGGAAGACCGCCAATCCGTTGTCGCCCATGGTCTTGATCAATTTTCCGCCGGCATCTTTGATGATTTGACCGGTCACGGCAAAATAGCCGGACAGCACCGACAGCACTTCGGCGGCTCCGACTTTCTCGGCGTATTGGTTCAGCCAGTGGGATTCGTAAAAGGCAACCAGCGCTTCGCATTGCGCAGGCAGGCGCAGCTCTGTCCAGAAAGACATGCTGTTCTCCTCGGCATCGGATGAATGGCAAGCGGCCTGGATATCCGCCAGTGAGGAAGAGAAATCGTCGGCCCAAGCTCCGACAGTTGCCAAGAAATGTGGCTGGCTGTTGTGGCCCTGTCAAGATCGGCGGCAAACTCGTAACCGGCGCATTTTCCGTTTCGTCAGGATCGGGTCAATGGTATGCTTCCAAAGTGATATTCTGACGCCATTTCCAAGGAAACGGGCATGCGAATACCTGCCGCAGTGATTGTTCTGGGGGGCTTCGCCGTCGGAGTCACGCTGATGAGTGGCGCACAACCGCTGTCCGCTTCGCTGCTCGACGGCTCGCAAGTCCAAGCCAACAATCGCGCCGCCGTCGAACGCATCATGTTGTCCTGCGAACAGTCCTACATGACGCCGGACCTCGACCCTATCCGCGCCAAGGTCGAGATTTCACGTTCGCACGCGGGGGAAGAGATTGCGCCCACCGACGCCTATCCCTCTGCCGAGGAGCAAAACGCCATCTTCGTCTGGGCGGGTTTGCGCAAGACCTGCACCAACAAGATCGCCGCCTTCCTGCAGACCGCTCCGGCCCCGACCGAGATGAACCGCGACATCGTCAATTGGGGAAATTCGTTCTTTCTGCGCAGCATGGCGGCCACCGGGGAACTGGTGACGGCGTTGGGGCAGGGGCGGATCACCTATGCCGACTACGCGATGAAGCGCGGCGAGCTGGTGCAAAGGGTAGATGCCGAGCATGCCAATTGGAATCAGGCGATGCTGCTGCCCGACGTCACCCGCCGCCTGCACGAGGCCGAGCAGGCCGATCTGCGGTTCTCGACCTTCCTTGCCGAGTCCTCGCTGTCGCTGGGGCGCGAACAGGTCCAGGTGCAGCCCGAATCGCCGCAGCCTCCGCCGCAGGTGGCGGCGCCCCGCCTGTACGAGACGCCGCTGGCGCTGTCCTTTCCCCGTGGCGCGGATCGCCCCGACGATATCGCCGTGATCATTGGCAATGGCGACTACGCCAAGCAGGGCCGCGACATTCCCAATGTCCGCCCAGCGCATGCCGATGCCGCCAGCATGCGGCTTTACGCCACTCAGGCGCTGGGCATTCGCGCCAAGAACATCATTTCGCTGACCGACGCCACCGAGGCCCAATTGATGGCAGTGTTCGGCAGCGAGAAAGACCATCGCGGCCAGTTGTACGACTGGGTCAAACCCGGACTTTCGCGGGTGTTCATCTATTACGCCGGGCATGGCGCGCCGGCCACCGACAGCGGTGGCCCCTATCTGGTGCCCACTGATGCCGAGGCGACGCGCATCGGCCTGAGCGCCTATCCCTTGCCGTTGTTGTACGACAATCTGGCGCGGGTGCCGGCGGAAAGCATCACTGTGGTGTTGGAGGCCTGTTTCTCCGGGCAGTCGCAGGCGGGTACGCTGATTGGCAAAGCCTCGCCGATCCTGATTGCCAGCAAGGCGGTGGTTCCGCCCGCCAACATCACCGTCATCGCCGCCGCCGCCAGCGACCAGATCGCCAGTTGGGAGCAGGACGAATCGCATGGCCTGTTCACCGAATACTTCCTGCGCGGCATGAGCGGCGAGGCCGCCCGCCCGCCCTATGGCAACGGACACGGCAGGGTCACGCTCGACGAACTCGACCGTTACCTTCAGGGAACGCTGACCTATCTTGCGCGGCGCTATTGGGGTCGCGACCAGACCGCTCAAATCGCTCAGGGAGGGGCGAAATAAGCCTTGGTGTGATCGTGATCACATCCATGATTTCTTCATAATTCTAGCCTAACGTTAATGATGCCTAGTCGTCCCAAATGGGGGGCTCTCCGATGCCAGTCTCGCATTCCTCAAAGTTCTGGCGCCGTGCCGTGTTCGGTCTTGTCTTGACCGCCTGGGCCGTGGGTGGGGCGACTGAAGCAATGGCCGAAGGCTGGCATCCGCGTCATCCCGGTGGTGGTGGCGGCGGCTATTACCAACGCTTTGGCCCGCCGCCTCGGCCAGGGCGTTGGCACAACGGTCCGCGCGGTCCGCGCGGACCGCGTGGTGGTCCGCTTGGTCCGCCACCGTTCGGCGGCATCTATGTGCCGGTCTATGCGCCGCCTCCGCCCCCACCGCCTCCTTCGCCGCCGCAGATGGTCTATGCTCCGCCGCCGCAGGTGATCTACTTCCGCACGCAAGCGCCGTCACCCCCAACGCCGCCGCAGATCACGGTGTCGGCCCAGCCGGCTCCGCCGACCATCGTCTTCCGGTCGTCCATGCCGCCGGACCCGAATGCCGACGCGCCGACGCAGACCGCATCGACGCAACCGGTCTCCCCGTCGCGGCTGACTTATCCGCCGGCTTCGCCGTCGTCGCCAGCGATTGGACAGGTGCCGGGCGTGACCGTCTCGGCCCGCACGCCGACGCCGTCCGCGCCCGAAGCAACCTATGAGGCGTCCGGGCTGCCCGCCGATTTCAGCGCGGCGACGTTGCCCTGAGCGAGGCTTGATCCTCGGCGGTAAATTATTTCCAAAAAATCTCTGCCGACTCCGTCTTATGGATAAACGGCACATGCAGGCTGACGTTTGGCACTGCCGACAAGGGGGGCGCGGGACATGGCGGTCACAGGCAAAGCGATCGGACTGGCGATGGGGCTTCTGGCTTTGGGCGGGGTCGCCTTCGCCGCCGCGCCGGAGACCCAATCCCGCGCCTCGATGGAACTGGCGCGCAGCCTGATCGACGCCGAACAATTCGAGCAGGCGGTCTCCGTGCTCAAGCAATTGGATGCCGCCGACGCCGCCACCTCGGCGCAAATCGATTTGCTGTTCGGCCGCATTTATCTGGGCATCGGCAAGCCGGCCAAGGCTTTGGGCTTCTTCGAGGAAGCCTCGTTCACGTCGCTCGACGGCGAGGCCGAAGCCTATCTGGGACTATCCGAGGCCGATTTGGCCTTAGGCGACTTGGCCAAGGCCCGCCGCAATGCCGCCC
>DATGZW010000321.1:0-4150 GCA_035297005.1 Patescibacteria group bacterium | reverse complement strand
GTCGTAGCCATGGGGCAGGCGCTGGATGAACTCGTCGGCACCGGCCAGCTTGGCTGCCTCGACCACCTTGGCGAAGGTAACGCCGGGCATGGTCATCGCGATGTTTTCCCGCACGCTGCCGCGGAAGATGAAACTTTCCTGCAACACCACGCCAAGCTGGCGGCGCAGATGGGCTAGGTCAATCTCGCGGATGTCGATGCCGTCATAGCGGATATGGCCGCCGCTGGGCATGTGCATGCCCTGCAACAGGCGCAGGAAGGTAGTCTTGCCCGAACCGCTACGCCCGACCACGCCGATCATGCTGCCGGCGGGAATGGTGACGCTGATATCGTTCAAGGCCGGAGCCGGAGCGCCGGGATAGGAGAACGAGACACCCTCCAAGACGATCCCCGACCGCAGCGGTGGACGCAAGCCCCCCTTGCCGCCGCCTTCGGTCGGACGGTTCATGATCTCGCCCAGCATGCGCACGCTCAGCGCGGTTTGCTGGAACTCATTGAGCAGCGACACCAGTTGCACCAGCGGCCCGCTGACGCGTCCGGCCAGCATCTGAATGGCGACCAACTCGCCGACGCTCAGACTGCCGTCGAACACCTTGACCGCACCGATCCAGACGATGGCGATGGTCATCAGCTTTTCCAGAAAGCCGATGACCGCTTGGGCCGCCTGCGAGACCCGCCCAACCCGCATCTGCATGGTGACCGACAGGGCGGAGCTATCGGCCCAGCGCCGCCCGATGGTCGGCTCCAAAGCCAACGCCTTGACCGTCGAGGCTCCGTGAATAGCCTCGATGAGCAGCGCCTGACGGCGGCCCTCGGCGGAATAAAGGCCATTCAACTCGCGGCGGAACAGTGGCAGCACCACCAGCACCGCCAGCGCCACCAGAACCGAGAACGTCAGCACCACTCCGGCCATGGCCGGGCTATAGGCGATCAGGATCGGCAGGAACACCAGCAGCGCCCAGGAATCCAGCACGGCGGAGAACAGCCGCCCGGTGAGGAACTCGCGGATGCGCTCGATCTGCTGCATATGCTTGGCGGTAACGCCGGCGGCGGTGGTCTCGAAAAAGGTCAGCGGCAGGCGCATCAGATGGGTGAAGATCCGCGTCGACAGCCGCATATCGATCTTGCTGGTGGCATGCAGCAACAGGTAATTGCGCAGGAAGCCGATGACCGCTTCGAACACCACGGCAATGCTGACGCCGACGCCTAAAACCATCAAGGTATCGGCGCTGTTATGTACCAGCACTTTGTCGATGACGACTTGGAAGAACAGCGGCGTGACCAGCCCGATGCCGTGCAGCAGCAAGCCGGCCAGGGCGACATGTCCGAAGATGCCCTTTTGCCGCAGGATCTCCGGGATGAACCAGCGCAGGCTGAACGGCTGGTTTTCCTCGTTCAGGGCATAGCGCCGTTTGACGAAGACCGCCTCGCCCCGCCACAGGGTTTCCAGCTTTTCGCGGGACAGGTAGACGAAGGCCGGACGTTCGGCCAGCGGATCGACGATGACCGCTTCGCCGCCATCCGCCAGCCCATCATTGGGGCGGAAACCCGACAGCACGACTGAGTTGCCGTTGGACAACCGCAGGATCAGCGGAAAGACATCGCCCAATGCCGCAAGATCAGTCCAGCCGAGCTTGGCCGCCTGCGCCTTGAACCCGTGCTCGCGGGCGACGCGCAGCAGCAAGGACGTCCCGATGCTGCCGGTTTCGACCGCATAATCATGCACTGCCCGGCGGGCGTCGAAATCGGCACCATGATGGCGGGCCACCATTTCCAAGGCCAGCAGCGCGGTGGCTGGGCGGTCCGCCACGGTGTTCATTCTATCGGAAGGAGATTAGGCGAAGTTCGGCGAAGCCGTGGTGGCAGCGGCGGCAGGCTCGACCGGAGCATCCGTCGCGGCGCGGACCAAGCCAGCCTTAGCCAGCTCCTTGAGAAAGCCTTCAATGGTGGCGGCGCTACGCAGAAAGCCGTTCAGCGGCAGATGGACGATATTGCGCGGCTCGACGATCGGTTCGGGTGCCCCCGGAACCATGACACCCAGCTCTAGGCGGACCACACCCTCAAGCAGGTCGATGCGGTTGATAACATGGGCGAAGATATCGGTCATCGTTCTGCCATATGATAAATACAGAAAAAAACCATATATCACACGGACCGCACAAATCAACGTCGAACATGTGCCGTTTTGCGGCTGGATATTGTTAACGTATGTTCACGATTCCTTACCCATACCATTGTCATCGCAATCGCGATCTAGCCATCTCCTCCGCCGCGGCCACCACCAAGACCGGCCAGATGGAGACCTGCGAACGGAGCACAGCCGACGACGTCCACCCACGACGAAACAGCATCATTAATTACTCTGGAAAATAGACGGCGCGGTTGTTTTGACCTAAGTCCGAGCAGCAGGAATGTCATTCAATGACACTTCTCGAACCCGCTTGATTGGGCTATTCTAAATTTGCGGTTGGGTAAAGGATGGGGGCATCCAAAATCGGCTGAGATAATTCGGTTGCTGGCATCGGGAATAATGTCAGCCGCCATTGATTTTTGATTCCTGCGTGGGGCGATAAAACCCCAAGTAATAGGGAGCCTTCATGTTCTCACTGTCAAACCTTCGCATTTCCACGCGCCTTGCCGCCGGTTTCCTGCTGGTGCTGGCGTTGACCGGAACCATCGGTATCGTCGGAATGAACAGCTCGGCCCAACTCGCCGATGTCACCGTCCGCTTCCACGATCATCCCTTCACGGTCATCCAGAACATCGGTAAGGCCCGCGTCGCCTTCCGCATGATTAGAATGGATGCGCGCGACCTGATCCTGGCCGAAACCCCCCAGGAAATCGCCAAGGCCGAGGCCGATATCGCAGACAACAGCCGCACCTTGCTGAGCGCGATGCAAGTCGCCAAACCCGCCTATCTTGGTGACAAGACCCAGTTCGACGAGTCCATCGCCGCCTTTACCGCCTATCGGGCGGTTCTTGACGACATCGCGGCCAAGGTCAAGACCGGCGACCGTGCCGCCGCCCTGGCCTTGCTGCGCGGCAAAGGGGCCGAGCTGTCGAAGCTGTCGGCCGACAAAGATACTGCGATCCAGGACTTCGCCGACAAAAAGGGCGACTCCTTCATGGTCGCCGCCAACGCCGTCAGCGCCGATGTCGAACGCTTGTCGATTGGCTTGCTGATCGTCTCGCTGATTTCCGGTGGAGCAATCGCATTCTTCATCGCCCGTTCGATCGCCATGCCAATCAACGCCATGACCGATGCCGCCACCCGGATGGCCGGAGGCGATCTCGCGGTGATCGTGCCGGGTGTCGGACGTGGGGATGAAATCGGGCAGATGGCGGCGGCCGTCGAGGTGTTCCGTACCACCGCTCTGACGGCCCGCCAACTAGCAACCCGCCAGACAGCGGACGAACGCCGCAATCGCCGCAAGGTACAAAGCCAGATGCTGGCCTTGACCAACGCCATCGAAGAAGAAGTCACCGGCGCCATTTCCGTGGTGGTGAAGGAAGCGGACAGCATGAACGGCACCTCCAACGCCTTGGCGGGTCTGGTGGATGAAAGCCGCAACGGATCGCAAGGGGCTGCCAGCGCCTCTGAATTGGCCAATGCCAGTGTCGATGCGGTTGCCGCCGCCGCCGAGGAGTTGTCCGCTTCGGTCCAGGAAATCAGCCGGCAGGTGGCGACATCGAGCCAAGTCGCCAGCGAGGCCGAAATCGAAGCCAGCAAGGTCAACGAGATCATCCAAGGACTGGCCGAGGCAGCCCGCAACGTCGGCGCCGTGGTCAATTTGATCACCGACATCGCCTCGCAGACCAACTTGCTGGCGCTGAACGCCACCATCGAGGCCGCACGGGCCGGCGACGCCGGAAAAGGCTTCGCCGTGGTCGCCGGAGAGGTCAAAAATCTAGCCAATCAGACGGGACGCGCCACCGAGGAGATTGGTCAGCAGATCACCGCCATCCAGGCCGCCACCGCCGATGCGGTGGGGGCAATCCAAGGGATTGGCGCCACCATCAGCCGCATCAACGGCATCAGCGGCTCGATCGCGGCAGCGGTGGAGGAACAATCGGCGGCGACCCAGGAAATCGCCCGCTCGGCCCAGTCGGCTGCGCGCGGGACTCAGGAAGCCGCCAGCGAAATGGCCAAT
>DATGZW010000320.1:0-7903 GCA_035297005.1 Patescibacteria group bacterium | reverse complement strand
AGGTCAGCCCTTCGCCACAGTCAATTTGCGTAGGCGATATTCCTCAAGCCGGGCTTGGCGATAGGCGTCGGCGATGCGCTTGGCTTCGGCCCGTTCGGCCAGGGTGCGGCCCAGGGCGTCGGCTTTCTCTTTGGCCATGTCGGTGCTGGGTCGGTCCGGCAGGGACAGGGCGACCTGCTGCATCCGATTTCGCGCGGTGGGCCGGGCCGGCGCCACCGGCAGCATGAGCATGCCGACCGGCGGACGGTTCTGCGGGCTGCTCTCCAACGCCGCCATCTGAAGACGGTTGTCGCCCTTGCCAAGAGCGGTGTTCCAGGTGGCCACCAGCTTGGTTTTATAGGCGGCGGCCAGATCGGGGGTCTGCGAATGGTAATAGGCGGCGGCGGTCTTCCAATCCTTGGTGCTGGAGTACAGCCCCATGAGGAAGCGCGCGGCATAGGCCACATTGGTGGCTGGCTCGAAGGCCTCGTCCAGGGTCTTGAAGGCTGTGCTGTGGGCCAGCAGGTTAACCTGCATGCAGCCGACATCGATGTTCTTCACGCCGCGCGCCTGCAGGGCTTTGACCTCGGCGATGGCGGCGGCCTTGCTGGGCAAGAATCGCCCTTCTCCCTCGGCCATCACGGTCCACGGCCAGGCAAGAGTTGCCCGGTGGTCGGCATTCCAGCGACCCGATTCGACCAGGGAAATGGCATGCAGCAATTGGGCGGGAATGCCCTGAAGGGCTTCCTGATGCGCCGTCTCGGCGCCGCAAGCCGCTGTGTCGTCAAGGGCTTGCGCGGGGGTGGCGAGCAGGCTGGCCAACACTGCCAGCATTCCTCCCACCATCATCGTCATCTGCCGTCGCATCTCAAAAGCCCCGTGTTACACCGTCTGCGTGAAGGGTATATGCGAACGGTGTGCCACTTATTCCGTGGGGGCATGCATTGCTGCGATGCGGTATCCATAAGTGGCGGAAAGCTGAGGCGATTTGGCGGTATTACTACCTTTGCTCAAATTTTTTCTTGCATCGCAGCGAAGGCTCAAATATATTTTGCACTGCAGCAAATCGGACGGTCTTTGACGGTCGACTTGTCTGCCTTTCTTGGACGTTTCCTCCCTAAACTTAGGGGCACCCTCACCGGTGCCCCTTTCTTTTTGCATGCGCAGAGCGGGCGGTGAGGCTGCTTGGGCGGAGACAGGCGCAAGATTTTTCCATATCCTTGCGCCAATGACCGATGCCGCCACCATAACCGCCACTATCGCCGTTTTGAACATCGCCGCAAGGGATGGTGGGGATCCGCTTTGCCTTGTCAAAGGTCGGGGCTGGATGACACCTCTCTGTCGAGGGCCCGGCTGGTGACGGCGGCAAGCTTTCGCGTTCTGCCCTGGCTACGCCGCGTCTTCGCGCGCCATCGGCTGCGCAATAACGAACTGGCCTTGATCGCCCTGTGTGCGCCGCTGGGAGCCGTGGTCGGCCTGGCGGTCGTCGCCATGCACGAGGTGGTGTCCTGGCTCCATGTGGTGGATTTCGGCCTGCCCGCCGGATCCTATCTCAGCACCGGAGTCAGCATCGCCCCCGACCGCCTAACCCTGGTGCCGGCGGCGGGCGGGCTGTTGCTGGGTCTGCTGGCGCTGCTCGGCCACCGTTTCCGACCGCACGAAATCGTCGATCCGGTCGAGGCCAACGCCATCCATGGCGGTCGCATGTCGTTGATCGATTCGATGCGGCTGGCGGCTGCGACCATCATCTCCAACGCCGCCGGAGCCTCGCTGGGCATGGAGGCGGCCTATAGCCAGATGGGCTCGGGCCTGTTGTCGAGCGTCGGCCAATGGCTGAAGCTGCGCCGCGCCGATCGGCGCATCTTTGTCGCTGCCGGCGCGGCGGCCGCCATCGCCGCCGCCTTCAATGCGCCCTTGGCCGGCGCGTTCTATGCTTTCGAACTGGTGTTGGGCAGCTACAGCCCCGCCGCTCTGGCCCAGGTGGCGACGGCCTCCTTGGCTGGAACCCTGGTGATGCGCGCCACCATCGGCGTTGCGCCGATCTTCCTGGTGCATGCCCCGGCGTTGGAGGTGCATCACTGGGAATATCCGCTGTTCGCCTTGCTTGGCATCGCTGCGGCGGGCGTTGGCATCGCCACCATGCGGGCGGCGACCTGGTGTGAGACGGCGCTACGCAACCTGCCGGCCCCCAACTGGCTGCGTCCCGCCATCGGCGGCGCCATGCTGAGCGCCATTGCCGGTATCTTTCCGCAGGTTCTGGGGGCGGGACATGGCGCCATTCAGGCGCTGTTCGAGACCTCGCCGATGTTTCTGGCGCTGGCGTCGCTGTTGCTGGCCAAGATGGCGGCGTCGGCCATCTCTATCGGCGCGGGCTTCCGTGGCGGTCTGTTCAGTTCATCGCTGTTCCTCGGCTGCCTGTTCGGCGCCACGTTGTCTCAGGCCATGAGCCTATTCGCCCCCTGGCTGGCGAGTCAGCAGATGATCTTCATGCTGGTCGGCATGGGCGCCGTCGCCGCCTCCATCGTCGGGGCGCCGGTCACCATGGTGCTGCTGGTTCTGGAAGTGACCGGCGATTTCGAAGTTGCTTTGGGCGTGCTGGCCGGAGTCATCACCGCCGCTTCGGTGACCCGCTACACCTTCGGCTATTCCTTCGCCACCTGGCGCTTTCACCAGCGCGGCAAAACCATCCGTAGCGCCCACGATATCGGCTGGATCGCCGAGATGACCGTGGCCGGGCTGGTTCGCGACGACGCCCGGACCATCCGCCAGGACGTTCCCTTGCTGCAATTGCGCCAACAGGTGCCCTTGGGCAGCCGTAGCCGCGTCTTCGCTATCGATGACGGCGGGGGCTATGTCGGCATTATCGACGTCGATGTCGCCCATGATCCCGACATCGACGATGCCGCCGCCGGACTGGTCGCCGGCGATTTGGCCAGCGGCCGCGACCATTATCTGCTGCCGGAGATGGACGTGCGCTGCGCCCTTGACCGTTTCGAAGAGGCCGAGATCGAAGCCTTGCCGGTGCTGGCCGACGCCCGCGACCGGCAGGTCGTCGGCTATGTCACCGAGGCCTATGCGCTACGTCGCTATGCCCATGAAATGGAACGTCGGCGTAACGCCGAACTGGGCGAGCGCGATCTGTTCAGTGTCGGACGCGTCGATTAGAGCGGTATTCAAAGATGGATCGAGTGGCAGCCGTTGGTTCAGGCTGGAACCAGCGCCTCCGCCATTGTCATCGCGTCTATATAGGGTTTCATCTTCAGGTCCATGTAAAGCACATGGCCGACGAACCAGTCGCGGATCAGGTCGCGCATCTCCGTCACCACGGCCTGAACGTCGGTTGGAGACCGTTCGATGAAATGCTGGCGAATCAGGGTCTTGAGCTTGATCAGAAGCTCTTCATGCTCGATGCGATGAAGTGTGCAAAGGGGATAGCCGGAGTCTTTCTGAATCTGTTCCTCGCGGCCGAAGTGATTGTGGGCATGCTGGAGCAAATCGCGCGCGGCTTTTTCGGCATGGGCCAGATCGGGGCTGGCCTCGAACTGATTGATGATATCAATCAGGTGTTTGTGGTCGGCGTCGATAGTTGCGTGACCGATGCCCATGGCGTCGCGCCATTCCAGTGGCATTTGCTTACCTCATTACGCTTATATCGGGAAGCGACAGCCCCATTGCCATGGTATTTCAACAGTCACATGCGGGTCTGTCTATCGTAATTTGCACCAAATCACCGCTCAACGGGGTATCCAACCCCGGCAGCCATCCAGGAACAGGCGGATGGTGTCGTCGCTCCAGGCGTCCAACTCGGCCTCGGTCATCGGCGTACCCAGCCCCATGGCGCGGCGCTGCGGCAACGACACCACCATTTGCAGGAATTGCTCGGCGGCGAAATACGTTTCGTCGATAGCGATGCGCCCGGCTTGGCGTTCGCGTTCCAGCAAGGCGGCGATACGGGTCACGGCGTCCTGGCGCGAGCCTTCGCCTAAAATCGTCTGTGCCAATTCGGGAAAGCGCGACGCCTCGGACAGGATCATCCGCTGCAAGGCGACGGCCTGCGGCGACACTGCGGCGCGCAGGGCGATGCGGGCGATGCGGCGGAGAATTTGCTCCAACTCGGCCCCGGCGAACAGCGCGGCCATACCGGCGGCGTTGCTGGCCTCGGGCGGGTACAGCTTGGCGACGATGTCATGCACCACCGCGCCGAACAGCTCGGCCTTGTCGTGGAAGCGGTGATAGAAGGTGCGCTTCGACATGCGCGCCTGTTGGGCGATGGCGTCGATGCTGGTGGCGCCATAGCCCTGACTGAGAAACATCGCCGTCGCCACCTCGATGATGGTCTGGCGCAACTGCTCGGCGTCTTGGCGCGACGGCCGCCCGCCTCGGCGCGGCGGCGCGGCGTCGGCGGGCAAACCGGTGATGGGCGTAAGCTGGCTCACCGGACGTAGTAATATCCGGGAGGTGCGGCGTAAACCGGGGCCGGCGTCACATAAACCGGCGGCGGCGCGTAAGCATAGACAGGGGGTTGTGCATAAGCGTAGCCCGGCTGCGCATAAACCGGCGCCGGTGCCGATGCGTCGGCAAGGGCACGAACCGGCGCGGTGACCAGCGTGGCGACACCGACCACGGCGGCAGTGCCGAGAGCTGCCAAACCGAAAATCAACCCGCCGTCGTGGCGGCGACCATGCGCCGAAGCGGACGACAGCGGCATGGCGACGAGAGCAAGGCCGGTGATGGCACCGACCAAGGCAGATGCACATCTCATAATGCAACCCTCCACAAGGCCGACGATCCGGCCATGAGCAACGCGACGATCAAAACTATAACGCCGAATTAAATGGAACGCAACGGTGCCGTATCGTTATCTCGGAAGAGGAAGCCGCCGAGCGCGTGACGGATTCCCCCCCCCGAGAATGCCTCCTTAGAAGAAGTGATAGGCGAAGCCCACCAGCAGGGTCGTTTGGTTTGTCGTGCTGTCGGGTTCGTAATAGCCGGCGGCGTCCACCGGGCTGGCGCGGTAGCTGAAGCCCTGGTATTCGGCCGTGGTGGTCAGTTCCAGCCTGTCGGAGACGAGGTAGCCGACCTTGCCCTGACCGCGCCAGATCGCGGCGTCGCCCAGCGAGAAGCTTTCTCCGCCGGTCGTCATCGAGGCGCCGAAGGTGGTGCCGCCAGCGCCGGACAGCGACAGCACCCAGCGGTGAACCGGCGAATACTGGAACATCAGCCCGCCCATGGCATCCCAGTTGCCATAGGTTTCGGAATAGCTGCCGGCACCCAGGCCGTCGCGGTTCCAATGGCGGTATCCAAGCTCGGCGAAGGGCGTCAGCATGGCGGTCTGACTCAGCGTAATGGCGCGGCCCATTTGCAGGCCCAAAGAATAAATCCTGTCGTCGGTGGAACCCTGATCCGACGTGCAGTTGCCAAATTGATCGCACATGGCGCCGTCGTATTTGGTTGTTCCCGCGCTGGCCCGCCCGTTCAGGCGGAGATAGAGATTACGCAAAACGGGGGCCGCGCGGTCCTCGGCCAGAATGCCCACGCCGACGCCGACGGTGGGTTGCCAGCCCTTTTCCGAATCGAGGGTGACGCCACCTTGTTTTTCGGCGTAATCAAGATAGGAAGCGCCAAAATCGACCGACAGGGAGTTGTCGGAATTGCGGATATCCGCCGTCTCGGCGAACGCGGGCGATGCCGTGACAAGCAGGGCCGCCAACCCGACCGCGACCTTTGCGCCGGGGCGGGATCTGTGAAGACTGAGGAGGATTAAGGCCATGTTCGGATACTCGTTTTGTGGTGTGTCCGATTGATTCGGCAGGAACAGACCGTCAATTATAGAAACATGGTGTTTCTTGGATATTGCGGGCCGGTGCGTGTCCGGTAACAGCGTGTTGCGCTGGATCGGTGCAGGATTTCCGCCTCGCTCCTGCCGGTTCCGGGACATCATTCCCTTCGGCGCCGACAACATTCCGTTACACAAAACGTCAGTTTCAGCCATACCGGCGAAACAAAGCCCCCCTATTTTGGCCGGGCAGCAGGCTGACGCCGACCATGTCGACGCGCTTGGGCACCGGAAATCCTGGCCGCGCGCCATGGTCCATCGTCTCAGTGGGAGACAGCTGATGCGCAATATCAGAAAAGAGGCGGAGACGCTTCTGGGCGAAAGTCAGGCGGTGCTGCCTGACGAGGTTAAAGCAGCAGCGGCGGCCTATGCCTTGCGGGAACATTTTACGTGGTGGGAAAACGCATTTCTCTTGGATGAGCTGGAAAAGATCATAGGTGTGGTGCTCCACAGCCGCGCCTTGGTACAAAAACAGCGTGACATTCCCGCCCGAATGACCCATCGCATTCCCTAGGGTTTGCCGATGGCCACCCGAGACAACAGTTTAAGATGCGAATGAACTATGACCGTTGAACAATCGAACGACCGTATCCGCCACTCAACCTCTGCTTTGCAAAGCCGTTCGTCGCGGTCCTGGCTGAGGGTCGCCGTCTGGCTCGTCATTGCCGTGGCGGTGCTCGGCGGGGTGGGGTGGACGGTCTTTCATCCGCATGTGCAGCCGCAGGGCGGCAAGGGCCGCTTCGGCGCCGGCGGACCGGTTCCGGTGGTGGCGGCGACGGCGCAAAAGGGCGACATCGCTATCACGCTGAACGCCTTGGGCACGGTGACGCCGCTGGCCACGGTCACGGTCAAGACGCAGATTTCCGGGCAGTTGACACAGATCGCCTTTCACGAAGGGCAGACCGTGCATGCCGGCGATTTCCTCGCCCAGATCGATCCGCGCCCCTATGAATTGTCGCTGGCCCAGTACCAGGGCCAATTGCTGCGCGATCAGGCGCTATTGCGTGAAGCGCAGCTTGATTTGGAGCGCTACCGCACTCTGGTCGCTCAGGATTCCATCGCCAAGCAGCAGTTGACCACCCAGGAATCGTTGGTGCAGCAGTATCAGGGCACCATCGCCACCGACATGGCGCAGATCAACGGGGCCAAGCTCAATCTGACCTATTGCCACATCGTCGCCCCGGTAGAGGGCCGCGTCGGCCTGCGCATGGTCGATCAGGGCAATTACGTCCAGACCAGCGATGCCAACGGCTTGGTCGTCATTACCCAGCTGCACCCGATTACCGTGATCTTCACCCTGCCGGAAGACAACCTGCCGGTCATCCTGAAGCGCCTGCACGGTGGGGCGACCCTGTCGGTCGCCGCGTATGACCGCAGCCAGGGCATGCTGCTGGCCACCGGCACGCTGAAGACCCTGGACAACGAGATCGACACCACCACCGGCACGGTCAAGCTGCGGGCGGAGTTCGATAACGAAGACGAATCGCTGTTCCCCAATCAGTTCGTCAACGCCCAATTGCTGGTGGACACCCTGCACGACGCGACGATCATTCCGACGGCGGCGATCCAGCGCGGCGCGCCCGGCACCTTCGTCTATCAGGTGGCTGCCGACAACACGGTGACGGTGCGGCCGGTCAAGCTGGGGCCGACATCGGGCGAGAAAGTGGCGATCCTCTCCGGGCTGGATGTCGGTGACATGGTCGTCGTCGATGGCGCCGACAAGCTGCGCGAAGGGTCGCAGGTGACGCTGCCCACTGCCCCCGCCAAGGACGCCAGCCGCGACCCCGCTGCGGCCCCCGCCGCCGCCGATGCCAAGCCGCACGAGCACACCGGCGAACACCACCACAAGAAGGACCAGTGATGTTGGCTCGCTTGCGGCTTACGGATGGGACCGTCATCCGATGAATCCTTCGCGCATCTTCATCCTGCGGCCGGTCGCCACCTCGCTGTTGATGGTGGCGATCCTGCTGGTCGGCGCGGTCGCCTTCCGCTTCCTGCCGCTGTCGGCGCTGCCCGAGGTTGATTATCCGACCATCCAGGTGCAGACCTTCTATCCCGGCGCCAGCCCCGAGGTCATGACCTCGTCGG
>DATGZW010000319.1:0-2618 GCA_035297005.1 Patescibacteria group bacterium | reverse complement strand
GCGCCATCAAGCAGATGGTCGAACGCAACCACACCACCATTGGCGCGGCCCTGTGCGGCTTGAGCGTGAAGATGAATGCCTTCGCCAGCATGTTCCCGCATTCGCGGGCCGGCGGGCCGGTGCGCCGCGCCGACTTCATGGTCGGCGAGATGTTGCAGGGTATCGAGGTGATCCGCGAAATCGAAAAGCGCTACCCCGAGGCTTGACGCCCCTGGCTATTTTTCGTCGCCATAGTGCAGGGCGATGTCGCGGAAAGCCGATTCGTTGGCTAGGAACAGCGTGACCAGATCCGGGTCGAAATGGCCGCCGGCATTTTGGCGGATGATCTCGACGGCTTTCTCATGCGGGAAGGCCGGCTTATAGGGGCGGGCGGAAATCAGCGCGTCATAGACGTCGGCGATGGCCATCAAGCGCGCCGACAGCGGAATATCGGTGCCGCTCAGACGGTCGGGATAGCCGGAGCCATCCCATTTCTCATGATGGCCGCCGCAGACCTCGCGGGCGACGCGCAGGTACGATACCGACTGTTCCGACACGCCCGATTCGCGCAGCTTCGCTTCGGCGGTGCGGATGGCGTCGCGGCCCAGGACCGTATGACCTTTCATGATCTCGAATTCATCTTCGGTCAGGCGTCCCGGTTTCAACAGAATGCTGTCGGGCACGCCGACCTTGCCGATATCGTGCAGCACCGAGGTTTTGCACAGCAGGGCGATGCCGTCTTCGTCCAGATGTTCGCGTTGGCCCGGCTGCGTGTTCAGGCGGGTGGCCAGCACGCGCAGATATTCCTGGGTGCGGCGGATATGATTGCCGGTTTCGGTATCGCGTACTTCGGTCAGGGTGGCCAAGGTCAGGATGGTGATATCCTGGGTGATCGCCAATTCACGGGTACGTTCGGCGACCCGCGCCTCCAGGGTGTCGCGGTAGGTGCGCTCCAGATCGCGCAGGCATTTGCGTTCCAGGCAGGAGTTGATGCGGGCGCGCAGCAGGATGGTGTTGATCGGCTTGTTCAGATAATCCTCGGCTCCGGCTTCGATGCAGCGGACGATGCTGGTGATTTCGTCCAGCGCCGAGACCATGATGACCGGAATATTGCGTAAACCGTCATCCGCCTTGAGGGCTTGCAAGACCTCGAAGCCGTTCATGCCGCTCATCATCACGTCGAGCAGAATCAGATCGAAGCTTTCGACGGCCAGCAAGGCCAAGGCGTCGGCGCCGTTCATGCACATGCCGACGTGATGGCCTTCGCGGAGGAGCCTGCGTTGCAGGACGTCCAAATTGAATTTGTTGTCGTCAACTAGCAGAATCCGCCCCTTCAGCGCGGGAGAGGCGGTCGTTTCCGGCACAAACAGTGTGCGCATCACTGATGCCATCATCGGCGGCGCTTCGGTGCTGCGCGCCTGCGGGCTGGCGGCAAAGCTGTCGGAGGATAGCGCATGGGCGCTGTCGATGGCGGCCATCAGGTCGGCGCAGGCGTCGAGCAGTAGCAGCAGATTGGGGATGAGGATCGCCAAGCCGTCGGCGTCGGTGTCCTCCAGCATCATCTCGCCATAGCCCTTCAGGACGTTGATGGGGGTGCACAGATCGTGGCGGAGTTTGCCGCGAAACGTTGCCAAATCCACCGACTCGTCCTCGGACAGCAAAGCAGGGGTGTCAAGCCGGTCGTAAAGCGCGAGCAACCGCTCGCTGGCGGTGTGAATGCTGGAGACATAGGGCAGCAGGTTATTCAGTGCGCGGCCACGGACGTCTTCCAGCAACATCTCGGTGCAGCCCAAGACCGTGCTGACCGGGGCGCTGGTTTTCTCGCGCAAGACCGCCAGAAATTTCTTTTTTCCCAATTCGCCGTCCATGCTCATCGTGATCGCCCGCGTGTCACCGATGCCACTGTTATCAGCTTTTCCACCTTATCAAGCAAGCGCTGCGCTGCAACGCTGACGATATCGCAGTCGTTGCATTGTCTCCGCGATAGAATGGTATGCACTTTGTAAGTGGTTTTAGTGTAAATCTAAACCGTCAGCTAGGCAGTTCTGCCGGTGCCACGGGAAATCGCGGCGTAGTGGGCGTGCCGGCCTTGATAGGGTGCGGTGGGATCTCCGAGGATCTCTATTGTGTGGCTATTCTAGCGAGATTTTAACATCATTGTTCGGTAAGCAGAGTGGCGAAATGGCATCAATATTTGGCAGACGAGACGCGGCGACGATGTTAGTCTGTGCAAGGTCAGTGGTGCCGCTTATAGGGGGACGGCATGTTTCCGCTTCGGCGACGGCATGCGGTCATGAGGGCGGCCGCTGAGGGGAGAGACCATGTCGCCACTGTTTCACCGCTGTATCCTATTGATGACGATGGCCGTGCTGGGGCTGTCGGGCTGCGCCATGGACCCTGATTACCCTGGCTTCCACAAGCCGCCGGTGGCTGGCGGCGGCCCGGATATGGGGGCGCCGCTGCGGGTGGCCGAGGCGTCGTTGCGTGGCGGCGATGCCGAGCGGGCGATCGATATCTACCAGACCCTGAGCCGTCGTTATCCCGAACGGATCGACCTGCGGCTCGATTTAGCCAAGGCCTTGATGGAGGCGGGGGCGTTCGATGCGGCGCGGGCGGCGTTCGCCGAGGTTCTGGTCAAG
>DATGZW010000318.1:0-2747 GCA_035297005.1 Patescibacteria group bacterium | reverse complement strand
GTAGACGGTGACGAAATAGAAGGTCGTGGTGGTCAGTACCGCCACCATCATGCCCAGCGCGATGATCTTCCAGTTCACGGCGGCGGATTGGAACACCTCCTTTGTCGATGGATGTTTCTTCATCGCCAGGAATTCCGGCGTTTCTTCTAGCGTTCGGCGCAGGAGGAAGATGAAGGGAATGATGAGGCAGCCGACAAAGAAAGGAATTCGCCACTTGGCGAATTCAAGCCCGCCGAGGAATGCAACGGTGTCGCCCGTCACGGTTTGGTTGAGGATATATCCGATGATCGCGGCGACGAAGATCGCGACCTGCTGGCTGGAGGATTGGAAAGAAGTATAGAAACCCCGGTTACCGGGGGTCGATATCTCGGCGAGATAGACCGAGACGCCGCCGAGTTCAACGCCGGCGGAGAAGCCTTGCAGCAAACGACCGATCAGAACGATGATTGGTGCGGCAACGCCGATGCGGGCATATTCCGGACAGACCGCAATCGTCACGGTGCCGATTGCCATGATCGTCAAGGTGACGATCAGACCCTTGCGGCGGCCGATGCGGTCGATATAGGCGCCGAGCACGATGGCGCCCACCGGACGCATCAAGGCGCCCAGCCAGAATACGCCGAAGGTGTTGAGCAGTGCCGCGGTCTCGTTTTCGGATGGAAAGAAGGCCCTGGCGATATAGGGCGCATAAAATCCGAACAGGAAGAAATCGAACTGTTCGAGGAAATTGCCGCTGGTCGATCGGAGAATGGCGCCAATTCGCGACTTGATCTGGGGCGGTGGCGAACTGGACGATTGCGACATTATGAAACCTCCCCGTGGTCCCGTGGCCGGCAATGGCCGAGACATTGCCTTTTCTTCTCCCGGCAATCTGCCACGTCAGGACGGCCTGACCAACCGGAAAACGCGAGGTGAGAGGTTCCGCGCGACGGCGCAGCGCTCAGGTGATTTTCGCGCCGCCCTGGACCGAGGCCAGGAGCCATTTCCGAAATGCCGACAGCTTTGCCGACTCGGCTCGCGCCTCCGGTGAGACGAGGTAGAAGCCAGCATCAACCGGCAGCGTGATTTTGAACGGAACGACCAGCCGGCCTTTGGCGATATCGGCCTCCACATAGGAGGTTCGGCCCATGGCAATGCCGATCCCGTCGATCGCAGCCTGCACCGTCATCAGAATCAGATCGAAGCTCAATCCCGGTTGTTTCGAGATATTCGAGGGCAGGCCCGCGGCGGTAAGCCATAGCCGCCAGTCGTCGTCATAGCCTCCACTGCTGTGTAGCAGGGTGTGATGGGCGAGATCTTCCGGCTGCCGCAGCGGCCTATCGCCCTTGAGCAGCGATGGGCTGCACACCGGAAATAATTCATCGGCCATCAGCCAGTCAGCGCGCAGGCCGGGCCAATGGCCGCGGCCGTAACGGATCGCGGCATCGACGTCGTCGCGCTGGAAATCGACCAGGCTGGTCGAGGTGGTGATGCGGACATCGATGCCGGGGGGGGATTGCTGGAATGTGGAAAGTCTCGGCAGCAGCCACTTGGCTGCCAGCGAGGCCAGTGTGGATACCGTCAGCACGCGGTCGTTCTCCTTGCGCAACAGCCGGTCGGTGGCAAGCCGCAGATCGTTGAACGCGGCGCGAATGCCGGGAAGGTATTCTTTCGCCTCCGGCGTCAGCGCCAGGCTGCGGTTCTGCCGGACGAACAGGCGAACCCCGAGTTCTTCCTCAAGCCGCCGGATCTGATGGCTGATCGCGGTCTGGGTGACGTTCAGCTCAGTGGCCGCATTGGTGAAGCTCAGATGCCGCGCGGCGGCCTCGAACGCGCGCAACCCATTGAGCGATGGCAGCCGGGCAGTCATCTCCGGAAGTGCCTATGCATGATTTTATCTCATCTGAAGCGATGCAAAGTGTCGTTTGTCGAAATCAAAAACCGCGCAGATATTGCGGCCATATATTAGTTTCAGGAGATCAAAATGTCCACCTGTTCAGCTCAAAAGATGACAAATCATCATGAAGTTGGGTTCTTGGCCCGGGTCAACGACCAACTGCATGTCTGGGGCGACCGTTGGCGCCAGCGCCACGAATTGTCCCACTGGACCGACCGCGAGTTGCACGACGTCGGACTGTCCTGGAGCGACGTCGTTCGTGAGGCCGAGAAGCCGTTTTGGCGGGCGTGATCGCAGCCGCGCCGGCGCCGCCCCGAGGGGGCGCCGGCGAAACTCCTCCGAAAAACTTGGGAGAGCCCACGATGACCGCGCTTCTCCTCGATGACCTCCGGCAGCACACCGATATCGTGAGGCTCTCCAGCGGCAAGACGCTGGCGGTGCGCTTTGTCGAGCCGCGCGACGCGGTGGCGTTGCAGCACTACTTCCGGTCGCTCACCGTGCGGTCGCGCTACAATCGCTTCCTCGGCGCCATGAGGGAACTGCCGCAGACCCTACTCGAACATTTCATCCATGTCGGCGAACTCGACCAGTTCAGCGTGGTCGCGGTCATGGTGATTGACGGCGTGGAGACCATCGTCGGAGAAGCCCGCTATGGGTTTGATGCGGCGACGGCAAGCTTCGAGTTTGGCATATCGATTGACGACCGATGGCAGGGCGCGGGCATCGGATCGGCGTTGCTGCGGAATCTGGAATGCCGGGCAGCCGCACTTGGCGCCAGCCGCGTATTCGGCGATACGCTCCGCTCCAACCACGTCATGATGGGCCTTGCACGCAAATCCGGCTTTGCCTTCACGCACCATCCCGACGACTG
>DATGZW010000317.1:0-4680 GCA_035297005.1 Patescibacteria group bacterium | reverse complement strand
AACTTGGAGCCCATCTCGCATCGATCGATGGCGTCAGCGGCGTCGGCTTTGCCGTTTGGGCCCCAAATGCTCACCGCGTTAGCGTCGTGGGCCCGTTCAATCAATGGGATGGGCGTCGCCATCCGATGCGTTGCCATCCGTCCTGCGGCGTGTGGGAAATCTTCATTCCTGGCATTACGCCAGGTGAACTCTACAAATTCGAAATCAAGTCGCAAGCTGGTGAGCTTTTGCCACTCAAATCTGATCCCTTTGCTTTCTACGCCGAACGGCCACCGGCAACAGCGTCAATCGTCTACGATCTTCGCAACGAACGTTTGCAAGACAGTGCGTGGCTGGAGCGTCGCTCTGCCGTCGCGGCGCGCGACGCACCGATTGCGATCTACGAAGTTCATCTCGGATCGTGGCGGCGGCGGCTCGCCGAGGGCGGGCGCTATCTCACCTACCGTGAGCTCGCCGAAGAGCTGATCCCCTATGTTCGCGATCTCGGCTTCACGCACATTGAGCTCATGCCGGTGAGCGAGTATCCGTTCGACGGCTCATGGGGCTACCAGCCGATCGGGCTGTTCGCGCCGACCAGCCGTTTCGGCTCGCCCGACGAGTTCCGCGACTTCATTGAGCGCTGCCATGGCGAGGGCATCGGCGTCATCATCGACTGGGTGGCCGGGCATTTCCCCACCGACGAACATGGTCTGGCCCAGTTCGACGGCACCTGTCTCTATGAGCATGCCGACCCGCGCCAGGGTTTGCACCGCGACTGGAACACCCTGATTTTCAATTACGGCCGCAACGAGGTCACCAACTACCTCTATTCCAACGCGCTGTTCTGGCTCGACGAGTATCACGTCGACGGGCTGCGGGTGGATGCCGTGGCCTCGATGCTGTACCTCGACTACTCGCGCGAAGCCGGCGATTGGATCCCCAACCGCTACGGCGGCAACGAGAACCTGGAAGCCATCGCCTTCCTCCGCCGCATGAACGAAGTGGTCTATGGCGAGCATCCTGGAGCCGTCACCATCGCCGAGGAATCGACGGCGTGGCCGATGGTGTCGCGTCCGGTTCACTTGGGGGGCTTGGGCTTCGGTTACAAGTGGAACATGGGGTGGATGCACGACACGCTCCGCTACATGAGCAAGGATCCGATCCATCGCCGCTATCACCATGACGATTTGACCTTCGGCCTGCTTTACGCCTTCCACGAAAACTTCGTGCTGCCGATCAGCCATGACGAAGTCGTGCATGGCAAGGGCTCGGTGTTTGGCCGCATGACCGGCGACCGTTGGCAGAAATTCGCCAATCTGCGCGCTTACTACGCCTTCATGTTCTCGCATCCGGGCAAGAAGCTGCTGTTCATGGGCAGCGAGTTCGGCCAGGAAAACGAGTGGAATGTCGATGGCAGCCTGGATTGGCATCTGCTGGACGACCCCATGCATGAGGGTGTGCGGCGCTGTATGAGCGACCTGAACGCCGTTTACCGCGATCTGGCGCCGTTGCATCAGTTGGATTGCGACGGTCACGGTTTCGCCTGGATCGACTGCAACGACCGCGACAACTCGGTGCTGTCGTGGCAGCGCAAGGCCATCGATCCCGACGACGTCACGGTGACGGTGATCAACCTGACCCCGGTGGTGCGTGAAGCCTATCGCCTGGGTGTGCCGCGTGCCGGCTGGTACCGCGAGATCATCAACACCGACTCCGCCTATTACGGCGGCAGCGATGTCGGCTTGGGCGGCGGCGTCATGGCCGAAGCGGTGCCGTGGCACGGTCTGCCCTATTCGGTGCCGCTGCGTCTGCCTCCGTTGGCGGCGTTGATCTTGCAGCCCGAGCGCGGTTAGGTTCGGCTGTAATGGTATCGCATCATCGCGTGTGGCCAGGGGCTCCTTATCCATTGGGAGCCACCTGGGACGGCAAGGGCGTGAACTTCGCCCTGTTCTCCGCTCATGCCGAAAAGGTCGAGTTGTGTCTGTTCGACGGCCATAACCAGCGTGAGGTCGAACGTATCTCGCTGCCCGAATACACCGACGAGGTGTGGCACGGCTATCTGCCCGATTGCCGGCCCGGACAGCTTTACGGCTATCGCGTCTCCGGTCCTTACGAGCCGACCGCCGGGCATCGCTTCAACCCCAACAAGCTGCTGATCGACCCTTACGCCAAGGAACTGGTCGGGCTGCTGAAATGGACCGACGCCCATTTCGGCTACCGCACCGACCATCCCAAGGGCGATTTGTCCTATGACCGCCGCGACAATGCCCGCGCCATGCCCAAATGCCGGGTCGTCGATACGGCGTTCACCTGGGGCGACGATCGCCGCCCGACGGTGTCGTGGTCGCAGACGGTGCTCTACGAGGCGCATCTGCGCGGCATGACCATGCGCCATCCGCTAGTGCCCAACAATGTGCGTGGCACCTTCCTGGGGCTGGCTCAGCCGGCGGTGATCGACCATCTGGTGCATCTGGGGGTGACCACCCTGGAACTGCTGCCGGTGCACGCCATCGTCGACGAGCGCAATCTGGTCGAGCGCGGCTTGCGTAATTACTGGGGCTATAACCCCATCGGCTTCTTCGCCCCCGATCCGCGCTATTACTCGGCGTCGTCGCATGGCGACTTCAAGACCATGGTCCAGCGCCTGCACGAGGCGGGGATCGAGGTGATCCTCGACGTCGTCTACAATCACACCGCCGAAGGCAACCAGATGGGGCCGACGTTGTCGCTGAAGGGCATCGACAACGCCTCGTACTACCGCCTGTGCGCCGGCAATGAACGCTTCTACGAAAACTATTCAGGCTGCGGCAATACCCTGAACCTGCGCCATCCGCGGGTGCTGCAACTGGTCATGGATTCCTTGCGCTATTGGGTCGAGGAGATGCATGTCGACGGCTTCCGCTTCGATCTGGCGGCCAGTCTGGCGCGCGAGAAGGCGGGCTTCGACGGCGGTTCGGGCTTCCTTGACGCCGTGCGCCAAGACCCGGTGCTGTGCCGCGCCAAGATGATCGCCGAGCCCTGGGATTTGGGCGGCGACGGCTATCGCCTGGGCGCTTTCCCGCCCGGCTGGTCGGAATGGAACGGCCGCTACCGCGACACCGTGCGCCGCTTCTGGAAGGGCGACGGCGGCTTGATCGGCGATCTGGCCTCGCGCCTGACCGGTTCGTCCGACCTGTTCGGTTGGGGCGGGCGGCGGCCTTGGGCCAGCATCAACTTCATCACTGCCCATGACGGCTTCACCATGAAGGATCTGGTGAGCTACAACGGCAAGCACAACGAAGCCAATTTCGAGAACAACCAGGACGGCACCGACGCCAACGATTCCTGGAACTGCGGCGTCGAGGGAGAGACCGACGACCCCAAGATCAACACTCTGCGCATTCAACAGATCCGCAACCTGCTGACCACCATGTTTCTCAGCCAGGGTGTGCCGATGCTGGTGGCCGGCGACGAGATGGGGCGCAGCCAGCGCGGCAACAACAACGCCTATTGCCAGGACAACGAGCTTGGCTGGATCGATTGGAGCAGCGTGGACGAGGACCTGTTGGCCTTTGTCCGCAAGCTGATCAAGCTGCGCCGCAAGCATCCGGTATTGCATCGTCAGCGCTTCTTCACCGGCCGGCGGATGCCCGGCACCGGCATCAAGGACATCGCCTGGGTCACGCCCGAAGGCCGCGAGATGGGCCATCAGGATTGGATTGCACCCTATGCCCGCTCGCTCGCTTATGTGCTGGGCGGCGAGGCGGGGCAGGAAAGCGAGGTCATGGATGACGGCTTCCTGGTGCTGTTCAACGCCTTTCACGAGCCGATCACCTACATCCTGCCGGAAGGCACGCGCGGGCGGTCGTGGCATGTCGCCATCGATACTTCTCTGCCCAGCGGCATGGGCGGCAACCGCCGCTGCGAGGACTGCGCCGAATATGTGGTGCAGGCCCGCTCGGTCTCGGTGCTGATCCGCAAAGGCGGGCTGGTCGTGCGCGATCCGGCCGACGACATCGACATCTGACATCGGGTGCTTCGCGCATCGGTGGCTTTACTATCTCGGGGGAATGCGACGCAATGAGCAACGACGCTTTGAACCGCTTGGCCTCACTCGCGGGGATCGAGGACGGCTGGTGGGACTTCTTTGGCCAATACCGGCTGGTTCCCGCCGACACCAAGCGCGCCTTCCTCTCGGCCATGGGCTTCGCCGTAGCCGACGATACGCAGATTGCCGCCAGCCTTGCCGAGTTCGAGGCGCGGCCATGGCGTCGTTGGCTGGAGCCGGTCCAGGTGGTCTCGGAGCGCGACGGTCCGCCGACGATCACCATCGCCGTGCCCGATCATCATGAAGACATGCCGATCGACTGGGTTCTGACCGAGGAAATCGGCGCGCAGCACAAGGGCGAGTTCCGCCCGCGCGCCTTGCCGATGGTCGATGAACGCGGCATCGACGGCGTTTGGCATCGCCGCCATACCTTCCAGCTTCCCGGCGCGCCGCTGCCCGGCATCCATAACTTGCGCCTGCGCGGCCCCGCCGGCATCGCCGCCGAGATGACGCTGATCGTCAGCCCGGCGCGCGCCTATCAGCCTCCGGCGATCGAGCAGGACGGGCGGCTTTGGGGCGTCGCCACCCAGCTATACAGCCTGCGCACCGACGGCAATTGGGGCGTCGGCGATTTCTCCGATCTGGCTGAACTGGCCACCCGCGCCGGCCCGCTG
>DATGZW010000316.1:0-4289 GCA_035297005.1 Patescibacteria group bacterium | reverse complement strand
GACCGACGTGCGCAAGCTGTAAGGGGGGATCGGAACGATGGAAAAATTCACCAAACTGACCGGCGTCGCGGCGCCGATGCCGATCCTCAATGTCGATACCGACATGATTATCCCCAAGCAGTTCCTGAAGACCATCAAGCGGACCGGGCTCGGCAAGAACCTGTTCGACGAGATGCGCTACACCCAGGACGGTAAGGAAGTCGCCGACTTCGTGCTGAACAAGCCGGCCTATCGCAAGGCGACCATCCTGGTGGCGGGTGCGAATTTCGGCTGCGGCAGCTCGCGTGAGCATGCCCCCTGGGCGCTGCTCGATTTCGGCATCCGCTGCGTCATCGCCACCAGCTTCGCCGACATCTTCTACAACAACTGCTTCAAGAACGGCATTCTACCGATCGTTCTGCCGCAGGAGCAGGTCGAGAAGCTGCTCGACGACGCTTCGCGCGGGTCTAACGCGGTGGTCAGCGTCGACCTCGAAAAGCAGGACATCACCGGCCCCGATGGCGGTTGCATCCATTTCGAAATCGATGCCTTCCGCAAGCATTGCCTGCTGAACGGCCTCGACGACATCGGCCTGACCCTGCAAAAGCAGGACAAGATCGCCTGCTTCGAAGTGACCCGCCAGCGCGACCAGCCCTGGCTGTAAACTGTTTTATCGTCCGGATGGCCCGCTGAACCCCAGCCGCGCCGTCCGGACGCTGTTATGCATCTCCCCCGGAGTATTCTCCCCATGACGACCAAGAAGCTTCTCATCCTTGCCGGCGACGGTATCGGTCCCGAAGTTATGGCCCAGGTTCAGCGCGTCATCGATTGGATGGCCAAGAAGCGCAACATCACGTTCGATGTGTCGGAAGGCCTGATCGGCGGTGCGTCCTATGACAAGCACGGCACGCCCCTGAGCGACGAAACCATGCAGGCGGCGATGGATGCCGATGCCGTGTTGCTGGGTGCCGTCGGTGGTCCGAAGTGGGACAACCTGCCGTTCTCGGCCAAGCCCGAGCGCGGCCTGTTGCGCCTGCGCAAGGACATGGAGCTGTTCGCCAACCTGCGTCCGGCTTTCGTCTTCGACGCCTTGGCCGAGGCCTCCAGCCTGAAGACCGAACTGGTCAAGGGTCTGGACATCCTGATCGTGCGCGAGCTGACCGGCGGCGTGTATTTCGGCGAGCCGCGCGGCATCGAGACGCTGCCCAATGGCGAGCGCCGCGGCGTCAACACCCAGGTCTACACCACCTCCGAGATCGTCCGCATTGCCGACGTCGCCTTCGATCTGGCGAAGAAGCGCGGCAACAAGGTCCACTCGGTGGAGAAGGCCAACGTCATGGAATCCGGCGTGCTGTGGCGCGAGGAAGTGACCAAGCTGCACGACGCCAAGTTCCCCGAGGTCAAGCTTGAGCACATGTATGCCGACAACTGCGCCATGCAGTTGGTGCGTGCGCCCAAGCAGTTCGACGTGATCGTCACCGACAACCTGTTCGGCGATATCCTGTCCGACTGCGCCGCCATGCTGACCGGGTCGCTGGGCATGCTGCCGTCGGCCTCGCTCGGCGCCGCCGACGCCAATGGCAACCGCCGCGCCGTTTACGAGCCCGTGCATGGTTCGGCCCCCGACATCGCCGGCCGCGACATCGCCAACCCGCTGGCGACCCTGCTGTCCTTCGGCATGATGCTGCGCTATTCGTTCAACATGACCGCCGAGGCGGATCTGTTGGACCGCGCGGTGAAGAACGTCCTCGATGGCGGTCTGCGTACCGGCGACATCATGCAGCCGGGCAAGGCCAAGGTCTCGACCACGGTGATGGGCGAATCCATCGTCCGCGAGTTGGACAAGCTGTCGAGCTGAAGACCGAACGGGGCGGCGGCGCAGTGGCCGCCGCCCTTTCCGCTTGCTAACGCGTGGCCGCTCGGGTAATACTTTTGCCCTCGACGGAGGTGTGACTCGAAATGTCGCTGCGCGACCCCAGCCTTGATCTGCTGGCCGTGCCCTTGATGGGCGCGGGCGAGACCGTTGTTACCAAGACCAAAACCGTCACGACTAAGAAGACCCTGGCGTAAGGCGGGCTGGTCGATCTCATCCATCACCAAAAGGCCCGCGGGATCGCCCGGCGGGCCTTTTCGTTAGGGGCTTGGCGTGGCGCCATCTGGGGCCGAGACTACGGAGAACGAAGACATGGGTTACAAGGTTGCGGTAATCGGCGCCACGGGCAATGTGGGCCGCGAGATGCTTCAGACGCTGTTCGAGCGGAACTTTCCCGCCGACGAGGTGATCGCCCTGGCGTCGTCGCGTTCGGCTGGGCAGGTGGTGTCGTATGGCGACGATCAGCGCCTGAAGGTGCAGGATCTGGCCAAGTTCGACTTCAAGGGCGTCGATATCGCCCTGTCGTCGCCGGGCGCCAAGGTTTCCGCCGAGCATAGCCCGCGTGCCGCCGCTGCCGGCTGCGTGGTGATCGACAACACCTCGCATTTCCGCATGGACCCCGATGTGCCGCTGGTGGTGCCGGAAGTCAATCCGCAGGCCATCGCCGGCTACAAGAAGCGCGGCATCATCGCCAACCCCAATTGCTCGACCATCCAGATGGTGGTGGCGCTGAAGCCGTTGCATGATCTGGCTAAGATCAAGCGCGTGGTGGTGGCGACCTATCAGTCGGTGTCTGGCGCCGGCAAGGAAGCCATGGACGAGCTGTTCAACCAGACCCGCGCCATCTTCGTCAATGATCCGGTCAAGCCCGACCGCTTCACCAAGCAGATCGCCTTCAACTGTATCCCGCACATCGATTCCTTCATGGATGACGGTGCGACCAAGGAAGAGTGGAAGATGATGGCCGAGACCCGCAAGATTCTCGACCCCAGCATCGCCGTGCATGCGACCTGCGTGCGCGTGCCGGTGTTCGTCAGCCATTCCGAATCGGTCGTCGTCGAGTTCGAGAAGCCGTTCGAAGAATCCGCCGCTCGTGCCGCTTTGGCGAACGCGCCCGGCATCATCGTCGTCGATCATCGCGCCGATGAAGGCTATGTCACCCCCGTCGAGGCGACCGGCGAAGACGCCGTCTATGTCAGCCGCATCCGCCGCGACCCGACCGTCAAGAACGGTCTGGCCTTCTGGTGCGTGTCCGACAACCTGCGCAAGGGCGCGGCCCTGAACGCCGTGCAGATTGCCGAGCTGCTGGTTCGTGATTATCTGAAGAAGTAACCGCCGCTTCGGTTACGGCAAAACACCCCTGGAAGGGCGACCTTCCAGGGGTGTTTTCGTTTTTAGGCGAAAGTGCGGAAGATCAGGCTGCCCAGGATGGCGACGCCGAAAACGATCAGCACGACGCCCGAGCCGTGGTTCAACCGTTCCAACCAGCGCGGCGAAAAGCGCGAGCGCACGGCGCTGGCTCCAGCCGACAGCATCAGCCACCACAGGGTGGATCCGCCGAACACCCCCAGGATCAACGTCCCCGAGGCGGCCTGACTGCGGTTGTCCAGCACGCCGACGGCGGCGAACACGCCCATGGCGCCCAGGATGGTCGCTGGATTGGTCAGGGTGATCAAAAAGGTGGCGATGAAGTCGCGGACCATGCCGGGGCCGCGCATAGGCTTCTGCAACTCGCAGGTCTTATGACGATAGGTGTGTCCGCCTAAAATCAGCAGGAACACTCCGCCGACCAAGCGCAGGGCGGTAGCGTAGCTGACCAGGAAGGTCGAGACGACGGTCAGCCCCAACCCGGCGACGGCCCCATAAAAGGTGTCGGCGAAGGCCGCGCCAAGACCGGCGATGAAGGCGGCATAGCGGCCGTCCGACAAGGCCCGGCGGATGCACAGGATGCCGACTGGACCGACCGGAGCCGCCAGCAGGAAGCCAATGGCGAGGCCGCGTAGGAAAAGACCAGGCTCCATGAACTCCGCTCGATGCTTGGCGCTGGCAAGTGATAGTGCCTTGCCCACGCCGGAGCAAAGGGAAAACGGTCAGGGGTTGAAGAGTTTGTTGACTTCGCCCTGAGTCATCGCGGTCTGGCGCGGCGGCGCGACCGGCTTGCGCGAGCTGTGCCCGCGCCGTTCCTCGCCGCTCCACTGGTCTTTGCGGCGGCGGCGGTCGGGGCCGAAGAACTGGCCGACGCGGACGAACTGGCGGGGGCTCTCGATGATTGCCGAGACCCGGTTGAACAGCGCCGTCGCCGATAGCGGCTTGATCAGGAACTCGGTGACGCCGGCGTCGCGCGCGGTGTAGACGCGCGTCCGCTCGGCGAAGCCGGTGACCATGATGATTGGCATATAGATGTTGGGGCTGGTCTCGGAGGTGCGGACGTGGCGGG
>DATGZW010000315.1:0-3887 GCA_035297005.1 Patescibacteria group bacterium | reverse complement strand
AATTCGCGCATGTCATGCACCGCCGCCTTGACGTAATAGCGCGAACTGCTGTCGGGAGTCAGATAAGCGGCGAGTTCGGCATTGTCGGAATAGGACGAGGTGGCGACCGTGTGAGCGTCGCGGTATTGGCTGGGCGTGAGGTTGTAGCCATCGGTCGAGGCGCGCCCCACATCCGCCGCCACCTTGAAGTTCGACGTCGAATACAGCGTCGCCCCGGCGCTGCTGCGGACGGTGTTGTCGCTGCCATAGCCGGCGGAAGCGTGGGCTTCATTGGCCTTGGGATCGCGAGTCACGATGTTGATGACGCCGCCCATGGCCATGTTGCCCCACAGCGTGGTGGCCCCGCCGCCGCGAATCACCTCGATGCGCTCGACGCTGTCTTTCGGAACCTTGTCCCAGTTGACGTAGCGGTAATAGGGATCGTTGATGGGGATGCCATCGACCATCACCAACACCCGCTCGTCGGAGCCGCCGAAGCCGCGCATCTGGATCATCTTGCCGGTCGGATGAATCTCGTTGGACGGCACCATCGGCGTGACCACGCCGGGAATCTTGTTGAGGATCTGGTCCAGAGTTTCCTCGGGGGCATGCACCACATCGTCATGCGTCATGACGGTGGTGCTGACGTCCATGTCCTCCAGCTTGGTGCCACGGCTGGCGCTGACGATGATCGATTCGGGCGGCGCTTCGGCGGCGCTGGCGACGGGAGCAGGATCCGCTGCCGAGGCGCAAAAGGGAACGGAGGAAAGAGCAATGGCGGTGGTTGCCAGCAATAGGGAAAGCGACCGCGCGCGGCGGCCGAACACATGAGAATTCATGTCGAAACCTCGAAACCTGATCACGGAGACGGCCAATCCAGGCAGCGGCAGGCGCTCCCGGTCGGCGTCGTTCAGAGAGACTCAGGCGAGGAAAGGAGGTCCGCGCGCCTCGAAGGACAGGCGAGGCGCGGTATCGGGAGGACTTACCGTTTCGACATCGACACGCTGCTCCACCCAAACCGATACCGGGTTTAGCGCCAGCGAGACCGGCAACATCGCGCTGTGGAGGTGACAACTCAGGGTGCAGCAATCGCCACTATTTCCCTGGCCGTTGTGTTGGGGGGCATCGGTCGGGCTGCCGTCCCAGTGGATATAGTGAACGCCACCTTCCGAACAGATGACGATGCGGTCCGCCGACGATGTTTGCTCAAAGCCGGAGGAACTGGCGGGACTCGGCAGAGGAACGGCGAACTGCAACAGCAACGCGGCCAGCAGCACGCGGACGACGCCGCAGGCGCGAGCCCGCAGGATCCCCAGTGCTCCCCCGCGCGATACCGCCGTCTCCGTCATGGTTCCCCAAACCGTCCAGCCGGTTGCTGCTAATATGGCCAATTTGTGGCAGGACGATAATCTGTGCCTATGACTTTAGTCAATCGACACCTCACCAAAAGTTAGCAACCACCTTCCCAATTAGGTGGTCAACGCGCTGATTCCGCCGACCGTCCTCGGCTTCCTGTTCGCCCTGTCGTGCAAGGCCCTGCCCGAGCAATACCGCCTGAAAGGCCTCTATGTCTGGGTGGTTGGCGTGACCATCCTGGTCACCGTCGGCTTCGGGCTGTTCTCCGCCATTTCCAGCATCGTCACCTAGACGCCACAGCGAAGAGGCCGGCCGATGCGCCCGCGCTTTTGCCACGGCTTGACCGGGGTGGAACTGGCGCCGGTGCCCACCTGTACCGCCTGCGTCAGCCCCATGCCGACAGTGACCGGGAACGCCACCACCGGGCAAATGGCAACGGATCAGCGCGGGATCCGACGGGCCAGAACGAGTCATGATCGACGCTTTCGAATGTCGCAACCATAATGCGCCTTCCCTCACCGGCCTTATTGCCGAAGGGGGGCCAATTGGCTTCAAATGGCACTCGCACCATAGTGGCAGCACATGAGTTTGTGAAAAATAGGAATGGGCAGGACACACCGCCGATGCCGGTCTTCAATCACCTGACCGAACGAGAATTTCTCCCGGCCGACGGCATCGTGATCATGCGGCCGTCGCCATGGGGCAATCCGTTCGTCATTGGGCGAGACGGTGACCGGGAGATGGTACTGGCCAAACACAAGGCCTGGCTATGGGCGGAGATCCGCTCCGGCCACATCGCGCTGACTGATTTGGCCGCGCTGGATGGCGCCGCCTTGGTGTGCTGTTGCGCGCCGAAACCCTGCCACGGCGATACGCTGTTGGCGGCGGCGGCCTGGGCGTCCAGGCGCCTTGCCGGAGAAACGGGCGAGGATATCGGCTGATCGGCCGGATCTCTCCGCACTCCACGTCAGTGACATTGGCCCCCGAATCGCCTCCAGTCTGCCGAGTATACAGGGCTCGGTCGATGCTGGAGTTTTTCAACACAATCGACACATCGGCGACGTTCGTCATGGGGGAGCCTAATGGCCGGTCTGCGCCCAATACGGTCGTACAGAAACGTAAGATTCATGGGCAAACCTTTGTCTTGCGGGCGAAGAACGCCATGCGGTCATCTTCCGCCGCGTTGACGAGTGAGCGCATATGAAGCAGATCCTTGCGCGCCACGAGCCCAACAATTCGATGATCATCTCGCTCGACGATCGGGATGCGTCCGAGATCCGATGCGACCATGAGATCCGTGAGGCGACCAAGAATTTGGTCCGGATAGCCAACGGCAAGGAATTCATCCGAGATCACATCATAGAGAGGTTCGGCGCTCGCCCTTCCCTCGGTTCGCCAGCGCAGCACATCGGCGCGCGTCACCATGCCGAGGAGGTGACCATTCTCTGAGACGACAGGGTAGGATTTATGCCGTTGCTCCTCCGACGCGAAGAAGGCGATGGTCGCATCGACCGACATGGTCGCGGGCAGGGTATCGATGGCCGTCACCATGACGTCCGCGACTCTCAGGAGCTCAAAGGGATCGACGCTGTATTCCCGCGTGATGTGCTGACCGCGCCGGGCGATCTTCTCGGTGAGGATCGAGCGCTTGAGGAGGAGGACGGTGACCGCATGGGCCGCCGTCGTCGCGGCCAGCAGCGGTAAAAGCATATCGATGTTGCCGGTCAGCTCGACCGCGAAAATGACGCCCGTCAGCGGTGACCGCATCGTCCCGCCCATCATGGCCGCCATCCCGAGCAACGCCCAGAAGGAGGCGTCGCCGGGGAGAAATTGACCCTCCAGCCAACCGGCCGTGCCACCGAGGATCAGAAGAGGCGCAAGAACTCCACCCGAGGTGCCAGAGGCGAGTGCCACGACCCAAATCGTGGATTTCACGATCAGCAGCCTGCCGGCGTCCGCAAGCACCATGTGTCCGGAGAGAAGATCGCCAATGATATCATAGCCCACGCCGAGCGCGCGTGGATCCGCAAGACCGCCGAGTCCTACGACGAGCCCCCCGACCGTCGGCCACCACATCCAATGTAGGGGCAGGCGACCAAACAGATCCTCGGCTGAATAAAGGAGTTTGGTCATGATCCCTGATTGAAGCCCTGCGGCAATTCCGACGCCGACGCAGGCCGCCAGTCCCCACCATGGCAAGTTGGGGTGGGCAGAGAAGGGAAACAGCGGACCCTGTCCAAAAAGGACTGGCCGCCACCAAGCAGCAACGACGGCCGCCGTGACCACGGGAATGAAACTGCGGGGCTTCCATTCGAACAGAAGAAGTTCCACCGCCAGAAGGACAGCGGCGATAGGAGTGTCAAAGATCGCCGTCATGCCAGCGGCGGCGCCAGCGACGAGCAAGGTCTTACGTTCCGCTGCCGTGAGGTGGAAGCATTGGGCGAACAGCGAGCCGATTGCACCACCGGTCATGATGATCGGGCCTTCAGCGCCGAAGGGACCGCCCGTGCCGATCGATATGGCGGAGGACAAGGGCTTTAGGATGGCTATTT
>DATGZW010000314.1:0-5491 GCA_035297005.1 Patescibacteria group bacterium | reverse complement strand
CGGCGGCCACCGTCTCGACATTGGCCGAGGCTTGCTCGGCGGCGGCGGCGACATTGGTGGATTGGCGGCTGGTCTGTTCGGCGGTCGCCGACATGCCTTGCGCGGCGCCCTGCATCTGCTGGGCGGCGGAGCTGACATGGCTGACGACGCCGGCGACGCTGGCCTCGAAGCGGTCGGCCAACTGCACCATCATCTGCTTGCGCTCGGCTTCGGCGCGGCGCTTGTTGTCCTCCTGCTCGCTTTGCAGGCGGTCCATGCGGATGGCGTTGTCCTTGAACACGGCGACTGCCTGGGCCATGGCGCCGATTTCGTCGGTCCGATGGGTCGCCGGCACGATGATGCTCTTGTCGCCATCGGCCAAACGCCCCATCGCCAAAGTCATGGCGCGCACCGGATCAACGATGCCGCGGCTGATGAAGAAAGCCAGCGCCAAGCCGATGGCCACAGCCACCAACCCCAGCGCGACGATCACCCCATGCGCATGCGACAAGGTGCTGAACGCC
Organism: Patescibacteria group bacterium; assembly: GCA_035297005.1. GTDB lineage: Bacteria > Pseudomonadota > Alphaproteobacteria > Rhodospirillales > Magnetospirillaceae > DATGZW01. The sequence goes on along the minus strand of DATGZW010000314.1, from coordinate 4,988 downwards.
GAGTCCGACGCCGTCGTGGCATCTTCCACCGCCGCCTTTTTGACCGCTTGAGCGCAGTTGGCGATTTCATTGCCGATACCGACCAAACCGTCCAACTCCTGCTGACGCTTTTCGGACAGCGGCACCAAGGCGTTGATATCGGCCTGATAGGCGGCCAGTCCCGCTTCGGCCGGCTTTTGCTCACCCAGCGCGGACAGACCGGCGCGCGCCTGCGCCAGCCGCTCGGCGGCGGTCTTGGCAAGCAGCGGATCGGCGGTGTCGATATAGCGGGCCATGGACAGCCGCGCCAGCAGCGCCTGTTCCTTGACGCCGGCCAAAGCCAGCGCCAGGCGCGGATTGTCCTGCTTGACCGCCGCTTGCCCGGCCTCGTCGAGAGCGCCGAGGAAAACGCCGCCATCCGGTTCCAGATGATCGGCAATCAACGCCGCGCGCTGGCTGACGGTCACTATCATCACATCGAGATGGCTCATATAGCTGTCGAAGGCCTGGGTCAGCCGCACGAACGCCGCTTTTTGCTCGGTGTCGCTAATCAGCCCGCGCGCTTCGCTCAGATGGGCCTTGACGTCGGCCGCCGCGTCGCGGAAGTCCTGCTGGGTCTTGTCGTTGGCGAGAATGTGATATTCGCGCACTTGACGGCGGAAATGCACGATGTCGCGGTCAAGCTGCACCGAAAGCACGGCGATCCGCGAGGCATCGTTGACACGCTGGAACTGATCCGACACCGAACCGAATACACCCAGCGACGACATGGCGACGATGCCGACCAACGCAACCACCACAGCGAAACCCGAATACAGCCGGGCGCTGATTTTCATATGACCGAACATGACGCCATCCCCCCAAGGCCTGGCCCGATCTTTCACGACCGCTTCAAGTTGAATACTGCCAATCACACGATAGATTGGCAGTAGGCCAGCGGCCCCTTATAGCGCATGAAATAGTATTCGGCGAGATGGGAATATCTCCCCCGACGTTGTGCTTCGGCGGCCCAAATAACATTCCGCATTCCGCATATGCGGAATGGATGATTTAAAATTCCTATAAGTCCGAGTGAATATCCTGCCAGGTGCTACGCTCGAAATCGATGAAGGCATCGATCATGCGGCGATAGATCGCTTCGATCAGGTCGGGATTGGCGCCATGCAGGTCGGCGTAGCCGCGCACCTTCTTGATGATCGCCTCGATGCGTTCGGGCACCACCACATCGTCCTCGGTCTCTTTGAACCCTGCCGCCTGAGCGACGAAGGTCGAGCGCTCGGCCAGCAGACGCACGATGACGGTGTCCAGGCGGTCGATATTGCTGCGCACCTCGTCCAGCGAGTTGCATTCCACCGGACCGGTGTTCTTCTTGCCGTTGTTGCTAGTACGAGTAATCACGAAACACCTCGTCCACATTGCCGCCCCAGCGGCCATTGAAATCGGCCAACATATCCTCGGCCGGCGTGTTGCCGGAACGAGCGATCCCTTGCAGCGTCTCCAGGAAGATCGATTCGTCGCGGCCGAACTGGTCGAGCCGCGCCCGGCGCTTCAACCCATCGCCGGCAATCGCCAGCGCCTGCAACGCCAGATCCTGCACGCGGCCACCCCGGAACGGGGTCTTGAGACCGCCGCGCGGCACGCCGTCGCGCAAGGCGGCGTGATCCTGCGGTGTCCAATCCTTGACCAAATCCCAGGCGGCATCCAGCGCCACGCCGTCATAGAGCAACCCGACCCAAAAGGCCGGCAGGGCACACAGCCGCCGCCACGGGCCGCCATCGGCGCCGCGCATCTCCAGGAACTTCTTCAGGCGGACCTCCGGGAACACCGTGGTCAGGTGGTCGGTCCAATCGCCCAAGGTCGGCAACTCGCCCGGCAGACCCGGCAAGCGCCCAGCCATGAAGTCGCGGAACGATTGCCCCGCCACATCGATATATTTGCCGTCGCGGTAGACGAAATACATCGGCACATCGAGCACGTAATCGACATAGCGCTCGAAGCTCATGCCCTCTTCGAAGACGAAGGGCAGGATGCCGCAGCGGTCGGAGTCGGTGTCGGTCCAGATGTTGCTGCGGTAGGACTGGAACCCCGTGGGCTTGCCCTCGACGAAGGGCGAATTGGCCCATAGCGCCGTGGCGATGGGCTGCAACGCCAGACTGACGCGGAATTTCTTGACCATGTCGGCTTCCGAGGAGAAGTCGAGATTCACCTGCACGGTGCAGGTCCGCAGCATCATATCCAAGCCGAGCGAGCCGCGCAGCGGCATGTAACGGCGCATGATGGCGTAGCGGCCCTTGGGCATCCACGGGATGTCGTCGCGCGGCCATTTGGGATTGAAGCCCAGGCCGAGGAAGCCGACGCCCAGCTTCTGCCCGACCTCTTTGCACTGGCGCAGATGCACATCGACCTCGCGGCAGGTGTCATGCACGGTATCCACCGGAGCGCCCGACAGTTCCAACTGACCGCCCGGTTCCAGCGTGACGCTGGCGCCGTCCTTCAGCAAAGCGATGACGTGGCCGTCTTCCTCGACCGGATCCCAGCCATAGCCGGCCAGACCGTCCAGCACCGCCTTGATGCCGCGCTCGCCCTCATAGGTCAGCGGGCGCAGATCGTCGCAGCGGAAGGCGAACTTTTCATGCTCGGTGCCGATACGCCATTGCTCGACGGGCTTGCACCCCTCGGCAATATACTCAATGAGCTGTGCCTTGCTGGTCACGGGCTCGCCGCTCGGTTGGGCGGGGGCTGACATTGGCTGCGGACCCTTCAGTTTGACGGGGAGGACGGACGGATGGCGGGCTGCTGCCGCCAATCGCCGCGAATCGCCTGGCAGCAAGCCAAAGCGGCGAGGACGGCGGTATCTGCGCGCAGGATGCGCGGCCCCAAGCCGACCGGGACAGCAAACGACAGCGCGCGCAAAGCGTCAAGTTCAGATTTGGCGAAGCCGCCTTCGGGACCGACCAGAACCGCCGCCGGTCCGGCCGGCAATTCGCTCAACGCCTCGGCGATGGGCCGCCCGCCGCCGCCTTCATCCAGCACAATCAGCGGACGCCCGGCGGGCCAATCGGCCAGCACCGCAGTCATGTCACGCGCGGCGCGGACCTCGGGCACGGTCAGCCGTTCGCTCTGCTCGGCGGCTTCGATGGCGATGGACGCCAAGCGTTCTTCGTTGACCCGGCTCATGACGGTGCGCTGAGTCCACACCGGCAGCAGCGCCGACACCCCCAGCTCGGTGGCCTTTTCGACGATGAAGTCGATGCGGGCGCGCTTGACCGGGGCGAACAGCAGCCAGAGATCGGGCTCGACCGCCTGCGGACGCAGGGGAGCCGTCACCACCAGCGTCACCGCGCGCTTGCCGACCGGCTCGATCCGCGCCCGCCATTCGCCGTCACGGCCATTGAACACCGCAACCTCGGTACCGGCGGCGGCGCGCATCACATGCATCAGGTAATGCGCCTGCTCGGTGGCCAGGGGCAACGATGCGCCATCGGCGAGGGAGGCCTCGACGTACAGGCGGAGTTTCGGGGGAGTGTCCATTCTTGCCTTTGCAGCCTTCTCGCGGAGCCCTAATGTATATCGTCATGAAGCCATCCGGTACATTGCTGGGGGACATCCCGGTCGACAATTGGATCGACCGCCATGTTCCCGCCCCGATTCGCCCCTATCTGCGACTGATGCGGCTTGACCGTCCCATCGGCACATGGCTGTTGTTGTTCCCCGGCTGGTGGAGCATTGCCTTGGCCGCCGACCGCTGGCCCGATTGGCGCTTGATGGCGCTGTTCGCCGTCGGTTCAGTGGTCATGCGCGGGGCCGGATGCACCGTCAACGACATCGCCGACCACGACTTCGACGCCCGCGTGGCCCGCACCGCCGCGCGACCGATTCCCTCGGGGGCCGTCAGCCTCAAACAAGCCACTGCCTTCCTTGCGCTGCAACTGTGCATCGGGTTGGTGATCCTGTTGCAGTTGGATCGCGCCGCCGTGGTGCTGGGGGCGGCCTCTCTGTTTCTGGTGTTTTCCTACCCCTTCATGAAGCGCATCACCTATTGGCCGCAGGCGTGGCTGGGGCTGACCTTCAACTGGGGCGCCCTGCTCGGCTGGGCCGCCGTCACCGGCCGCCTGGATTGGGCTCCGGCCATCCTCTACGCTGCGGGGCTGTTCTGGACCCTGGGCTACGACACCATTTATGCCCATCAAGACAAGGAAGACGATGCTTTGATCGGAGTCAAATCGACGGCCCTGCGCCTGGGTGCCGCCACTCCCGGCTGGCTGGTGGGATTCTACGGCCTGACCCTGGCCGGCATCGCCGCCGCTGGGTGGAGCGCCGATTTGGGCTGGCCGTTCTATGTCGTGCTGGCCGCAGCCGGCGTGCAATTGGCATGGCAGATCAAGACCGTCCGTATCGACGATGCCGCCAACTGCCTGAGCCGCTTCAAATCGAACCGCCTGTTCGGCTGGCTGGTGCTGGGAGGCGTCATCGCCGGTAAACTGGCATGAGCACCATTCATCCCCCTTTGGCCGGAGACGCCGCCCTGGCCTTCATCCGCGCCAATACCGTCCTTAGCCAGCCGCCGGTTTGCCCGGAAATCACGCTGTATCTGGCCACCGAAATCACCCCGCTGTGGGAAGCCACCGAGGCGTTTCTGGCCGAGAAGAACCTGCCGCCGCCGTTCTGGGCCTTCGCCTGGGTTGGTGGGCAGGCGCTGAGCCGCTATGTGCTGGACAATCCCGATCTGGTCGCCGGCAAGCGGGTGCTCGATTTCGCCGCCGGCTGCGGCATGACCGCCATCGCCGCCGCCCTATGCGGCGCGGCGCGTTCCGAAGCTGCCGAGATCGACGCCGTCGCCGCCGCCTCGATCACCGTCAACGCCGAGGTGAACGGCGTTCAGGTCGAGGTGCTGCTCGACGACGTGCTAGAGCGGACCGACTGCCCGTGGGACGTGGTGATGGCCGGAGACGTCTGCTACGAACGTCCGATGGCCGAAAAGGTCTTCGCTTGGCTGCGCCGTTGCGCCG
>DATGZW010000313.1:0-4173 GCA_035297005.1 Patescibacteria group bacterium | reverse complement strand
TCGATTCGCTGGCCTTCATCTCGCTCGACGGCCTGTATCGCGCCGTCGGCGAGGAAGCCCGCGATCCGAAGCAGCCGCAGTTCTGCGACGCTTGTTTCACCGGCGACTATCCGGTGTTCCTGACCGACCAGCAGGGCGGCGAGGACCAGAACCTGCTCAGCGCCATGACCGGGGGCCATTGATCCCATGACGTCCAAGCGTCTGGAGGGCCGGGTCGCCCTCGTCACCGGGGCATCGCGCGGCATCGGCGCCGCCGTCGCCAAGCGCTTCGCCGCCGAGGGCGCCCAAGTGGTGCTGATCGGCCGCACCCAAGGGGCCTTGGAGGAAGTGGACGACGCCATCCGCGCCGCTGGCGGCGCCGCGACGTTGGTGCCGTTGGATCTGCGCCATCCCGACGACATCGACAAGATGGGTCTGGCCCTGTATCAGCGCTTCGGCCGGCTCGACATCATGGTCGGCAATGCCGGGGTGCTGGGCGGGCTCAGCCCGGTCGGGCATTACACCTTCAAGGATTGGAACGAGGTCATGGCGGTCAACCTGACCGCCAATTGGCGCTTGATCCGCAGCTTCGATGCGCTGCTGCGCCAATCCGACGCCGGCCGCGCCATCTTCGTCACCTCGGGCGTGGCAAAGTCCATCACACCGTACTGGGGCGCCTATGCCGCCAGCAAGGCGGCGTTGGAGACTCTGGCGTTGACCTGGGCCAGCGAAGTGGCCCGCACCACGGCGCTGAAGGTCAATCTGATCGACCCCGGCATCGTCCGCACCCGCCTGCGCTCGGAAGCCTTCCCCGGCGAGGATCCGATGATCCACCCGGCCCCGGAAGACCTGACCGACGCTTTCGTCGCCCTGGCCGAGCCCGCTTGCCCGCATCAAGGCGAGATCATTCGACTCTGACACCGCGCCGGGCATGCCTGCTATCCGCCGCTTGCGTGGCGAAGGCGAGTGGAGCATTCTCCCGGCGCAATGTCAGATATTCAATATAAGACCGTCCTCATCACCGGCGCCGCGCATCGCATCGGCCGGACCACGGCGCGTGTGCTGGCCAGGGATGGCTGGGCGGTCGCGGTACATTATAACCGCTCGGTCGAAGCCGCGCAGGCGCTGGTCGACGAGATCGTCGCCGGCGGAGGCCGCGCCGTCGCCCTGCCCGCCGATCTGGCGCAGGAAGACGACGTGTGGACCCTGGTGCCGCGCGCTATCGAGGCGCTGGGGCCGCTGGGAGCATTGGTTAACAACGCCTCGCTGTTCGAACACGACTCGGCGCTGACCACCACCCGCGCCTCGTGGGATGCGCATATGGAGACCAATCTCCGCGCGCCCTTCGTACTGACCCAGTCCTTCGCCGCCCAACTGCCTGAAGACTCCGAAGGCGCGGTGGTCAACATCATCGATCAGCGGGTGTGGAACCTGACCCCGCATTTCACCACCTACACCCTGAGCAAGGCCGGGCTGTGGACGCTGACCCAGACCCTGGCCATGGCCCTGGCGCCGCGCATCCGCGTCAACGCCATCGGCCCCGGCCCGACCCTGCCCAGCCAGCGCCAATCGGCCGAGCAGTTCGAGCGCCAATGCGCGGCGATGCCGCTGAAGCGCGGCACGACGCCCGAGGAAGTGGCCGAGACGGTGCGCTATGTCATCGGCGCCGCCTCGATGACCGGCCAATTGATCGCCCTCGATGGGGGACAGCATCTGTGCTGGGCTCCCGCCAGCAACACCCTGGAGGAATGACCGATGTCCCAGACCAAGGTCGTCCAACCCCTACGCTTCGCCGACGCCCGCAACTCGTTGCGCCATGTGTTCGTCCATAACCTGGAACTGAACGCCAGCATCGGCGTCTACAGCCACGAAAAGATCGACAAGCAACGCATCCGCATCAACCTTGATCTGGCCGTGCATGAAGTCGATATCGCCGGCATCGGCGACGATCTGGCCAATGTCGTCTGCTATGAACAGGTGGTCTCCAGCATCCGCGCCATGGTCGATGCCGGCCATGTCAATCTGGTTGAAACCCTGGCCGAGCGCATCGCCGCCATGTGCCTGGGCGACCGCCGCGTCCGCGTCGCCCGCGTGCGGGTAGAAAAGCTGGACGTGTTCCCCGACGCGACCAGCGTCGGCGTCGAGATCGAACGGTTCTCGACCCAGTCCTAACGGCTAATATGTCAACAAATCTGACATAGTGTCGCTTTATTCTCTTGGTTTTAGTTCATATGCCAAACGACCGCCCCAAAGTTTTGCACAGAGGGGGTGGCTGCCAAACCATGGCCGGGGTGTCAACAATCGATTCGCGGCAGGACGGCTTGAATTGCCATTGACAACACATAACTATTTGAAAAACATACATTCTTGTTTTAGTGCTCAGATTTTGGGCAAAGCGGTGAAACCCTAGGACTCCTTTGGGGAGTACCATTATACCAATGGGTTTCCCCCAGACTTATCCACAGAGTCGGTGGATATCGCAATGTCCCCTCCTTGACGTATGGCGGTGGACTGCCTAGCCAGCCGTTAATATGGCGGCGCGCCGCCGGGAATATCGATCATGACCATCGAACAGCCTCCCCCGCCCACCGACATGACCGACGAGGATCTGTCCCGCAGCCCCGGTGGATTCGCCGCAGGCGCGACCGTGATCGAAAATTATTTGCGCACCATGCCCCAGGCGCCGGGCGTCTATCGCATGCTGAACAAGGCCGGCGAAGTCCTGTATGTCGGCAAAGCCAAGAACCTGAAGAAGCGGGTGGTGGCCTATACGCGCAGCCAGGGACTGTCGTTGCGCATCCAGCGCATGGTCGGCGAAACCGTCAGCATGGAGATCGTCACCACCCATACCGAGGTGGAGGCGCTGCTGCTGGAAGCCAATCTGATCAAGCGGCTGTGGCCGCGCTACAACATCCTGCTCAAGGACGACAAGTCCTTCCCCTATATCCTGATCACCGGCGACCATGACTGGCCGCAGATCGTCAAGCATCGGGGCGCGCGCAACCGCAAGGGCGAGTATTTCGGCCCCTTTGCCTCGGCCGGGGCGGTCAACCAGACGCTCAGCCAGTTGCAGCGCGCCTTTCTGCTGCGCTCCTGCTCGGACAGCATCTTCTCCTCGCGCTCGCGGCCCTGTCTGCTGTACCAGATCAAGCGGTGCAGCGCCCCTTGCGTCGAACGCATCTCCCACGCCGATTACGACGCCCTGGTGGCCCAGGCGCGCGATTTCCTATCGGGCCAAAGCCAGACCGTGCAGCGCAATCTGGTCAGCCAGATGGAGCAGGCCAGCGAGGACATGGCCTATGAGCAAGCCGCGCTGTTCCGCGACCGCATCCGCGCCCTGTCGCGCATCCAGGCGCGCCAGGACATCAACCCGCATGATATTCCCGAGGCCGACGTCGTCGCCCTGCATCAGGCTGGCGGGCAGGCCTGCATCCAGGTGTTCTTCTTCCGCTCCGGCTGCAATTTCGGCAACCGCTCGTTTTTCCCCTCCGGCACCCAGGACCAAACGCCCGAGGAAGTGCTCGCCGCCTTCCTCGGTCAGTTCTACGAAGACAAAGTGCCCCCGCGCGAGGTGCTGCTGTCGCATCCGCTGAGCCCCGAGGACGAACCGTTGATGGCCGAGGCGCTGGCCATCAAGGCCGGGCGCAAGGTGATCCTGGCGGCCCCCAAGCGCGGCGACCGCAAGAAGCTGATGGAGCACGCCTATGACAACGCGCGCGAGGCGCTGGGACGGCGCATGGCCGAAAGCTCGGCCCAGCACAAGCTGCTGGAAGGCGTGGCCGAACAGTTCGGCCTGGACCGTCCGCCCGAACGCGTCGAGGTCTACGACAACAGCCACATCCAGGGCAGCCATGCGGTAGGCGGCATGATTGTCGCCGGCCCTGAGGGCTTCATGAAGAACGAGTACCGCCAGTTCAACATCAAATCGACCGAACTGACCCCCGGCGACGATTTCGGCATGATGCGCGAAGTGCTGACCCGCCGATTCCGCCGCGCCCAGAAGGAAGACCCCGACCGCGAACGCGGAGCTTGGCCCGATCTGGTGCTGATCGACGGCGGCTTGGGACAGTTGGGCGTCGCCCGCGAAGTCTTGGCCGAACTGGGCATCGACGATGTCACTCTGGTCGGCATCTCGAAAGGCCCCGACCGCAATGCCGGGCGCGAGCGGTTCCACATCGGCGAGCGTCCGGCATT